>DATDGR010000180.1:0-2168 GCA_036521995.1 Terriglobia bacterium
GATTATCCTTAGTTGTCTACTAGCCATCGCGCTTCTTGCCATGATTGCGCGTCCGGTTCAGATGAAGCCGTGCCGTTGGAGCATAACGCTGGTCGCGGGCCACGCCGCCGCCAGGCGCAGACCCAGGACTCGGCGTGCCGGCGGGGCAAAGTCAAAAAAGGCGGCGACGTGCTTCAGCTCTCGGTCCAGCGACCGGGACGAAGGCGGATCTAGCTTTTCGATGGGCGCCAGCGCGAGCCAATTCGCCACAGCCTGGAAGAGGTCGCCGCGCCTGCTGCCGACTGTCCAGGCTTCGCGCAGCGGCAGCAGCAGCGCCCAGCGCACGAAGGGCTGCTGCTGGGCTGCGTCTAAGCCTGGGGCGAAGGCTCCAAGCCACCCAGGCAGACCTGCTGAGACAGAGGCATCGGCAAGCAAGCTCTCGATCACCGGGACCACCAGTTGCGCGGCGGCCGGGGGGCAGGCGGCGAAAATTGCCTCGGCCGCCTCAAGCAGTTTTGCTTGGTCCGCATGTCGAAACGCCAGGCGTTCCGCCAGAGTGAACCAGGCAAACAGGGGCTGAACGACCAGCTGCCGTACGAGCAAACGGGCGGCGGGATCCGGCGCGATCTGTGCGGCGATTGCTGGGCTGAACTGGAGATACTCCGCGTACACCGCATCGATCAGACGCCGGCTGATACCAGTTCGAGCGGTCAAGCGGTTTCGCACGCCGCGTAAGCGGAGTACCTCAAACGTCGTAGCGGTTCCCATGGCCGCGGTGACGATGAAGCAGCCTCCTCCTCCACCCCCTCCACCCCCTCCGCCCGAGCCAGCTGATCCGTCCGGGAGGGGTGGCCCGTCGGGCGTCGCACGACCGCCGCAGGTCGCGCCCCACCCGGGTTGAGTGCTGTGGTTGCAGACGTCACGTAGACAAAGCCCAAGCTCCGCCCTCATGACGTTCTCGTCGATTTCCGCCGCGGGCTCGTCTGTTGTGTTACCGGGGCAGGCGGTTTGCGGAAACGGTATCTGCCCTAAGGCGTAGTGATAAGCGTGTGATAGCTCATGGTAGAGTATTACGGCATTCGGCGTCTGAATGGGATTGCCGGCAGTGTCGAAGGCATCGATGCCTTGACCGCCATCCTGGCTCGTATCGTAAACGACGTGTATGACGTTCGGGGTTACGCCAGTGTCGATATAGGTTTGTCCGTTCCCGGTGATGTCGTTGCCCATATAAGGATCATTGCCGCCCGCTAGGCCGGTGATGACAATTGGATCGGCCCAGTCCGCACCAGACGTGGTGTTCACTAGTTCGAGCAGCCGATTGGCGGTCGCCATTCCAGTCGTTACGCTCGGATAGGTGGCCGGTGCGACGGGAATGCTTGTGATGCCGCCCATGCTGCCAGGGATCGTGGTATCTGGGCCCTGGCCGAGCTGCCCGTCATTCCAAGAAATGGTGAACAGGTCCGTTGTGACCGATCCGGTATCGACCCCTGACGAAACATCGCCATAGAGACTCATTTTCCACCGTACTCCGACGATGTTGCAGCATAGGCAGAGACGTCGGCACGCGCTTTTTGTCTAAAACAATCTCAGCAACTAAGCTTCAGCTTCTGTCTCCGTCACAACTTCTGCCGAGAGGGGATTGGTGCATCAGGAAGGCACGTTATCTTTGGCTACACATGCGTTACTTCCGATAGTTAGCGTCACAGACGCAATTGTCAATGTCAATGTTCGCATGACGCCCCACCCCGCCGCCTCTCGCGCTCGTAGCGAATGTCGCAAATGGGGCAAGGGCCGACGAAAAGCCCGATCGTCTGCCTGGCTCTGTTGCAAAGCCTTCGGCGCCCTGCGATGGAAGGCTCGAGCAAGGGAGGCGGGCCGTGTCGGACTTTAAGGGGCGCCACTTTGGGGGCGAGATCGTGCTCTGGGCGGTGCGCTGGTATTGCCGCTACGGCATCAGCTATCGCGATCTCGAGCAGATGATGGCCGAACGCGGCGTGCCGGTCGATCACTCGACCATCTACAGGTGGGTGCAGAGGTACGCACCCGAGATCGAGAGGCGGCTGCGCTGGCACTGGCGCCGGCCGCGCTCGCGGAGCTGGCGGGTCGACGAGACCTACGTGAAGGTCCGCGGCAAGTGGTCTTACCTCTACCGAGCGGTCGACAAGCTGGGCAACACGATCGATTTCTAT
>DATDGR010000181.1:0-67325 GCA_036521995.1 Terriglobia bacterium
TGTTGGTCATGCGCGGCATGGGGATGTGCTCGTAGCTCTCGCGGCGGCCATTGCCGGTCACGCTAGTTTGCATGATACCGGCGCTGAGTTTGTCCTGCAGGTAGCCTTTCAGGATGCCTTTTTCGATCAGGACGTTCTGCTGGGTGGGAACGCCTTCGTCGTCCACATTGAGCGAGCCACGCCGGTCCGGAATGGTGCCGTCGTCTACGACCGTGCAGATGTCCGAGGCCACACGTTCGCCGATCCGGCCGCTGAAGGCAGAGATGCCCTTGCGATTGAAGTCCGCTTCGAGGCCGTGCCCGATGGCCTCATGCAGCAGGATGCCCGGCCAGCCGGGACCGAGCACCACTTCCATCTCGCCGGCGGGCGCGTCCTGGGCGCTCAACTGCACGACGGCCTGCCGGGCGGCTTCCTGAGCGAAGTACTCGGGCGAGCGCTCGCCGGTGAAGAATTCGAGGGCCACCCGTCCGCCGCCGCCGCTCGATCCGGACTGGCGGTTCGAGCCCTCCTGCGCCAGCGCAAAGACGTTGAGCCGCACCAGGGGCTGGAAGTCCGTTACCACGCGGCCGTCCGAGCCGGCGATGAGCACGTGACGGATCTGGTCGGCATAGGTGACGCGAACCTGGCCGATGCGGCTGTCATAGGCGCGCGCCGCGCGGTCGGCCCGGTTCACCAGGTCGAGCTTCTCCTCCAGGCCGCGATCCGTGGGGGCGTGCGCCACCGGGTAGAAGTTGTGCTGTGATTCAAGCGTGCTCAGGCCCACGGTGGAGACCTGCGCCGGGCCGCTGGCAATGCGGGCCGCGATCTTGGCCGCCTTCTGGATGCGCTCGGGTGCCAGATCGTCCGAGTAGGCGTAGCCGGTCTGCTCGCCGGCCACCACTCGGATGCCGCAGCCCACCGAGATGCCCTCGGTGGCAGTCTTCACCAGCGACTCGTCTACCAGCATCGAGGTGGTGGTGGTGTGCTCGAAGTAGAGGTCGGCGTAGTTGCCGCCCTCGGAAAGCGCTGCGGCAAGGTAGCGCTCGAGATCCGTCTCACTGAGGCCGTAACGCTCGAAGAAGAAACGGTCGGATTGGCTCATGGATGGTTGGACTCCACCTGGAGGCAGCTCAGAGGGCTGCGTGGCCGGGTTTTGAGGTCTTGGATCGTGCTTAAACTCGATCATAGCGGCGGGCCGCGCGGCGGGTCAAGGCCGGGCGCCCATTCCATTCGTGCGTCGTATGCTGATTTTTGGACGAACTATGTCCCTCGTCTATTTTGAGGGGGAGGGAGCGGTATGGGCGGCGGGCAACCGCTCCAGCCCTCTCCAAGGAGAAGGCTAAGAACCAAGGCTCGAACCTATGGCGGAGCCTTTTTGACGCCTGTGTAGAGCTTGCGCTCCCTTCCCCTATCTCACAGTTCACAGCTTCGCGGTCGGGGCAGGCCTCGACGGGTCTCAGGCAAAGCCCCGCCAGGCTTATCCAAAATCGAGTTGCGAGGTTTTCGAGATATTTTTTGAAGCCCTTTGTTTTCTGAAACATCGTGGCTTCGTTCGTAGCTCCCAGGGGTTGGGGTAAGGCTTGAAAACGACGGACGGTGGCAGCGCTCGCCGCCTCGACCGGCCGCCGCCGCGGAGTCGCCTTTCTCTTTCTTCCCATGACGGCTCGGGGCCTGCGGGATCCAATGCCGTGCGGCGCGGTCTCGTACGACGGCCGCCGTCGAGATATTTTTGCAACTGTCTTGCTTTCATCAACATTCTGGCTTCGTTCGTCAGTAATCGGGCTTGGGAACTCCAAGCTTTTTTGATCGGCAGCGGCCTGGCTCGGCTCTGGCGCCGTTTCGCAGTCGCCGGAAGCTTGGCATTGGGTCCACAACCCCTCACCCTTGATATTGACCGCCCGACTCCCGGCTTCTGGAAACGATGGGTGCCCCACGCAGGTGACTTTGACCATGGTGTGCTGCCGCGGCAGGTCGATCATGCCGGCTGTCCCCGGAGCCCGGCTCCGCCGCACCCACACCGAGATGGTCACCCGCCAGTCCGTGCGCTTCAGCCTCAGGCGCCAGCCCCCGGGCCGGGGCAGGACGCCCGCGTCCAGCAGCAGGCGATCCTCCGGCGTGCGGGCCTCGAGCCAGCGGTCGTAGTTGCGCTTCACCTTGCAGACCACGGCGGCCAGGTAAAGCAACATCTGCTCGCCCCGCGCATTCTCGGCCGGCAGCACGGCCGCGCGCAGTGCGTCCTGAAAGGGCAGGTAGGCGTCGAATGGCCGCCCGAGTTCGGGGATGCAGGAGGCCGTGACCTGCGTGCGCCAGCCGTGCCGCCAGGCATTGATGGAACTGCGGCGCTTGCCGCGATCGGATCGGGGTCCGGTGGACTTGAGGGCGTTGGCGCGATTGGCGGCCAGCTTGGCGGGGGTGAGGACCGAAGATTTGACCAGCGACATAGGACGCTCCTTCGGGACTCCGCGCAGGCGGAGTCCTGCTCGATCTCGGGCCGGTGGCGACCCGTTAAGGTGATGATGAGGCGCGGGGGGCCGGGCACTCAAGTCAAGTGTCGGTCAATTCTCTGGCTGGAACCAACCCGCCCGACCCAGCGCCAGGGGGAGCAAACGTAGCCCCGACCTCTCTTGGGGTGGTCAGCGGCTTTTCCGGGCCAACCAGTTCGAAGTTGGGTCCCTCCGGGCGGCGCGTGACGAGCCCGGCGAGCCTCGACCTTGCGCCATGGAATCACGCCCGTGCCTTCGGCTTTGGGGAATGCGGCCCGAAGCCGGAACAAACCTTTGACCGGCCAATGACATTGCCGTGACAATTGCCATGCGCGTAATCCGATAAATTGACAGGTGAAGGCGTCGAATCGGCTGCGGCTTGGGGCTTATGAGTCCAATTGCGGAGGAGCGATGAAGACGATAGTGAAGACTCGCAGCGCTGTTGTCAGTTTGGTCTTGACCGCCACCATGGTGGCGTGGGCGCCGCGGCGCGGGGCCGCACAAGTTTCCGAACTCCCGTCAGCTCAATCGATTTTTCAGGTGGTGCCGACTCCCAATGAGAATTTCGAAAACGAACTGCTGGCGGCTTCGGCGTCCGCTCCGAATGATATCTGGGCCGTGGGTCAGTCCACCATACATTTTGACGGCACCAAGTGGACGGCATTCCCCGCGCCCATGATCAAGGGCGACAACACCAGCCAACTGGGCGGCGTTGCCGATATCTCTCCTACTGAGGCTTGGGCCGTCGGAACCGTGAACATCGGCCTGGCAAATCCCGGGCAAGTGATTGAGCGGTGGAACGGCCAGCAGTGGAGCGTCTTTCCGGGCCCGCATTTCCAGTCCGGCGATCAACCCAGTCTGACAGCGATGGCCACCATCTCGCCTGACGACATCTGGGCGGTGGGGGATTTGTTAGCCGACGGCGGCGAGCTGCTTGAGTTCCTTTTCGAGCACTGGGACGGCACGTCCTGGACCGCCACGACCTTGGGATCTCCCGATGCTTTTCTCTTCGGGGCCTCCGCCGACGCCACGAACGACGCCTGGGCGGTTGGGTTCTCAGGATTCGAAAATGAAAGCAGCAGCACCGTAACCGTGCACTGGGACGGGACGGAATGGGCGATCGTGTCGAGCCCCAACGTCGGACAGGGCGCCAATCAGCTCAATGCGGTCCTGGCGCTGGCTCCGGACGATGCCTGGGCGGTGGGCTTCTCTACGCCGGTTCCTCAAGCCGCCACACTGACGCTCATCGAGCATTGGGATGGCGTCAGTTGGACGGTGGTGCCGAGCCCCAACGTCGGCCCTAACAGCGGGTACCAATCAAACCGCCTGCTGGGAATAACGGCCGTCTCGTCCACCGACGTCTGGGCCTTTGGGTCGTATTTCGCTGCCAATG
The DNA here is from genome assembly GCA_036521995.1 of Terriglobia bacterium. Lineage (GTDB taxonomy): Bacteria > Acidobacteriota > Terriglobia > UBA7540 > UBA7540 > Gp13-AA77. The sequence continues at coordinate 3,856 of DATDGR010000181.1, forward strand.
GATCAGGCCACCAAATGACGCTGCTGCTCCATTGGGATGGCGACACCTGGAGCATCGTTCCAAGCCCGAACCCCACCCGAGGTGGCTTCCTCTCCGATCTTCTCTGGGCTGGAGTCGTCCCGTCGCCGGATAACGTATGGATTGTGGGGGCTGAGGACGAAGCCCCTCACGAAGGTACTCTGGCCATCCACGCTACCACGGGATCTCAACCGTAGAGCCGTGGCCGGTGCCCGCCTGATGGGCGCGACCGCAAGGCCCCAGGGAGCATGTGGGTGCACGGTGTTTGTAAGTGCCCACGACGAGACCACCTCTCGTCGTCGCGACCGAGCCCTAACACGGTGCCTGAGGTGTTCGTGCCGTCTCAGGCGTTGTTGACGTCACGGCCGGGCACCACATCGATCTGCATTCTTGGATCGGCCGCCGGTACATACGTGGCCGGCAATCCCAGCTCGCGGCGCACGATGTTGCAGCCTTGCGCGATCGCGCTCGCCTTGTAGAAGGCGATCTCGCGGTTCGCCCCTTGACGGCCAAAGCCACAATCGCTCGACACGATCAGGCGCTCCGGAGGAATGTACTTCAAGGCCTTGCGGATCTCGGCGGCCACGTCTTCCGGCCGGTCGGCCTGAAGCGCACGATGGCTGACGGCGCCCACGCAAATCTTTTTCTTGACGTCGTGCCCTTTGGAAAAGAACGGCTCGAACAACTCCAGGTCCTTCTGGTTGCGATCCTTCATCTCCAGCGTCCAGACGTCGCCCCGGCAACGCTCCAGGTAGATCTCGATGGAGTTAGCGTAACTCGTGTCCTCCATGACGCGCTGCATGTTCGGGTTGCCCCAGCAGGTGTGGATCCAGAGCTCCACGTCTTCGAGCCCCTGCACTTCGCGGTTGAAAGCGTCGATCATGAACTTCACCGCCTCATGGTCCTTGCCATACGTATTGGCCATGAAATGGAACGTCGGCTCCTCAATCTGGATGCACCGGCAGCCGGCGCTCCGCAGCGCCAGCAGTTCCTTATTCATCGCCTCCGCCATGTCCCAGATGACCTCTCGTTTGTCCTTGTAATGGGGCGTGTGAATGTCCAGGAAGAGCGCCATCACCTGGGAGCAGCAGGTGCCGAACTTCACCGGCTTGTGTGTCTTTCCCTGCGCGATGCGCCACAGCTTCGGATAGTCGAGCGGGCGGTGCTCGATCTTGGCGACCACGTGCGGCCAGCGCCAGCCGGTGTAGATCTCGTTCAGCAGCGTGCCGGGCGGGTAGTGGAGCCAAGGCGCCGTGGTCTCCTCCGGTTGCAGGTGGTCCCCTTCGAAACCTGCCCAGCGCTGCAGCGGATAGTGGTGCCAGGCGCGGCCTGCCAGGTCCTCATCCACGTGGAAGTCACCGTGCGTCAGAATGTCGAGTCCGGCTCGCTCCTGGTCGCTGACAACCACAGCCATCGCGTCCAGAAACTTCTCACGGAATCGAACGTCGAGCATGCACGTGTCGAGCGGGCGGCCCCACATGCTCACATCGAACCAGCGTGGACGCGGAAACGATCCCGTGACCGTGCTGGGGAGAATCAGATTGGCCGTAGCTGTGAACATGGGTCTCCTCCAACCGGCATTCTACTCCCGCTCGCCTAAGATTCATCCTGGCACTTCCACTTAGGGGAAACGGATATCCAAGGTGGCAAGAAATTTCCCAGGCCCGTATCGAGTTGAGCATCGCCGACGAAGGTCAGCCCTCATATCCTAAATCAAGCGTGGGTCTTACAGAACACCTTCGAAAGCCGGTTGGCCGGATCATTGCCCCGTCCCTTGATGAAATCAAAGCGGACTCTTCTGGTGGAGGTTTGACATTGAAGGCAGGCACGGCCAGCGCCCCCTCCCGGCGCCTCGAACTGGTTCTTGAATTGTATTTCCTGGTGGCGCTGCTTTCGACGTCAGGTCTGGATAATCTCGTATTCCTCACACTTCTGTTGGCCGGCGTACTCGTGGCTGGACGGATGGCCGCGCGAATCCGGGCTTCCGCAGTGGCCTTGCTGGCCTAGATAGCACGAGCGCCACAGCGGGTCCGCGTGCGATCCGGCGGCAAAGGGTATCCTCACGGGCCGAATCTTGATCAGCTAGTCCTTCTCCCCTCCAGTTTCGTCGAACTTCAGTGCCGCCGAGTTCATGCAATAGCGCAATCCCGTGGGCCGCGGCCCGTCTTCGAACACGTGGCCCAGGTGGGCGTCGCATCGACTGCAGCGCGCCTCGGTCCGCGCCATGCCGTGACTGGAATCGTTGTGGGTTTCGATGTTCTCCTCCGCCACCGGGGCCCAGAAACTCGGCCACCCCGTACCGGATTCGAACTTCGTCTCCGAACTGAACAGCGGCGCTCTGCAGCACACGCAGCGAAAGACGCCCTTTTCGTGCAGATCCCAGTATTCGCCTGTAAAGGGCCGTTCCGTGCCTGCCCGCCGGGTCACCTGAAACTGCTCGGGCGTAAGCTCCTTCTGCCACTCGGCATCCGATTTTACGACCTTCTCCATTTGAATACCTCTCCGTGCCCGTAAGGTGAACCGGGCCAGAATCCACGGGAGCTTCGTCGTTTATTCTAGCAGATGGATCCTCACCAAGGCCGGCACACCTCCGCCTTCCGCTGGCCTGCGCCGTCGCGCCCCGTCTCTGCTATCATCATGCGCGCGACGGAGGCTTCCATGATCAAAGTCGGACGTTTGGGCTATGTGGCAGCTGCGGGTATCGCCTTTGCGGTGGTGGTCTCGTGCCCGGCGGGACAGAAACCGGAACTCGCGCCCCAAACGATTACGAAAAGCGGCTCGGTACCCGGCCACATTCCGCCCCGGCGCTCCTCCCAGATTCGGGACGGCTTTGGCATCAACTCCGATCTACCGCGCAACCCTTACCTGCCCTGGGACCGCTGGTGGTGGACTCGCATGTTTGACGCTGGCGTGAAATGGATCCGCATTGGGCAGTACGAAAACAGTTCCGATCAGACGAGCTGGGACTGGGTGGAGCAGCAGCGTGGTGTCCTCAAGGTCTCACCTCAGGCCGATGACTACGTGGATTCGCTCGTTGACAACGGTGTCGAGATTCAGGTGCAGCTCCTTTACGGCAACCCCATGTATACCTCGCCCGCCGGCCGCCTGCCGGATTCGATTCTGCCCGCGCCCGGATCGTTCCACAACCCGGACCGCAGCCTTTACTCGGTCTTCTGGCCGCCGAGAACGCCCGAGCAGATCGACGCTTTTATCCGTTACGTCAAATTCATGGTGAACCATTTCCGCGGCCGCATTCACTATTGGGCGCTGTGGAACGAGCAGGATATCGACTACTGGAATCCCGAGCCCAATCCCGAGGACTATGGGCGCCTGCTCAGGGCCTTCGTTCCCGCCGTGCACGAAATCGATCCCGAGGCCAAAGTGATCTACGGTGGGCAGGCCTGGCCGCTTTCCCGCGACTTCATCCGGCGCGCGCTGGGCACGTGCCAGTGCGCCTCCGGCATTGACGTGTTTGCTTATCACATCTATCCCGATTACGGGCACAATCTCAACCCGGAGGCCGTCGATTACGCCCAGCACGCGGCCGGAGGCGGCCGCCTGTCGCGCCAGGCGGTCCTCCATTACCCGGGTGTGAAGCCCGGCGTTCAGTTCTGGTGCGACGAGTTCAATTCGATCCCCTCGTGGACGGACATGGACGAATCCGTCCAGGCCAAGTACATTCCGCGCCAACTGGTCTACAACTGGGCGGCCGGCGTTAAGACCTTTGTTTGGCTGCTGACTTCCGCCACCGACGGCAATGAGTACGACGACTTCGGCATGATCCACGGCCTGCGTTACCTGCCTGACGACTTCACGCCACGCCCGGTTTATCAAACGCTCGCCCACACCAACTGGCTCTTCTCGGACACCCGCCCCGACCCGTCGATCCGTATCGTAAGCCCCGAGCTCGACGCGGTGGGCCGCCAGGCTGGGGCGCCGCCCTTCGTCTATGGATTCCGCTCGCGCTCCGGCAAGGCCCTCGTGGCTTACTGGCTAGGAGTCCGGAGCCAGCCGGGTAACAAGTTTTCAAGCTACACGGCTAGCCTCCATCTGGAAGGGAGCGGCATTCGCCGGCCCGTACTCATCGATGTGACTTCGGGCGCCATTACGCCGCTCGACTGGAAGAACGGCCACGCCGGAGAGCTCGGTCCCGTTCCCGTGCGCGACAGCGTCGTGGCCATCGCAGACGCCGATTACTTCGACTGGGCCGAGCTGCCCGAGGCGCCGAGTTCGCTTCGGGTGGCGCCGAAGGCCGACGGCGACCTGCAACTCACGTGGGAGCTGCACAGCGGCGGTCCGGCCGAGGTGGTGGTGGAACGACGCCTCGACATTGCGCCCGGCGGTGCAGGCGGAGGTTCGGCAAACGACCCAAGTCCGGCGGGCGCCTGGGAGAAGATCACCACCCTGCCGGCCGGACGCGTCGAATGCACGGATTCAACCCTGCCCCGGGGAGCGCACGCCTCCTACCGCGTCCGGGCGGTAAACGCGACGGGGCCGTCGGCCTACTCGAACGTCGTCCGGGTGGCACGCTAGCTCGGCAGCGCGCCAGCCACCCCAAGCCCGCTCTGCTATCATAAGGGTGACGATCCAATGCAGCCACCTGATGTCAAGAGCCGCCGCAACCCCAAGGTCTTGCCGCTCGACGAGGCCGTTGCGCGCGTAGCCGAACTCAAGCTGCAGGGCAAGCGAGTGGTATTCACCAACGGCTGCTTTGACCTTGTGCACCCCGGCCACACACGCTATCTGGCCGAGGCGCGAGCTCTCGGCGACGTTTTGGTGGTGGCGGTGAACAGCGACCGGAGCGTGCACGAGCTGAAAGGGCCCGGCCGCCCCGTGGTGCCCGAGAACGAGCGCGCCGAGGTGCTGGCTGCTCTGCGAGCGGTGGATTACGTGACCATCTTCGACGATCCGACACCCCACGAAGTGATCGCCCGCATGCTGCCAAGTGTACTGGTGAAGGGCGCGGACTGGGGACCGAACAACATTGTGGGACGCGAGGAAGTGGAGGCGGCGGGCGGGCACGTCGTCTCCATGCCGCTCGCTCCGGGTTATTCCACGTCAGCGATCATCGCCAAGATCAAATCCTTGACTCCTTGACTCGTTTGGCCATCCATCAATCGGTATGAGTATCCCCAGAGCAACCAGGGAGGAAATAGAAGCCATCGAGCTGGGCCACACCTCGAGCGCCGCGCTGCAGGCTCGGCTGGCGCCGCTACTGGACCACCCCGCTGTGCGCGCCGCGCGTGCGACGGCCCTCGGCCGGAACGGGTTGTTGACGGTCTCCGGCCTCACACCCACTGCCAAGGCGTTCGTGGTTGCGGCTGTTGCCAAGGAGTTGAGTGCCAAAGGTCCCGGCTCCAAGGAACACGGCCCGAGAGACGCCGGCGCCCAAGTCGGGCTCAATCGGACGCTGCTAGTGCTCACCTCCGGCAACGAAGCCGCCGACCGTCTCGGCCGGACAGCGTCAACCTTTCTCAGGTGGCTGGGCGGAAAGCCGGACTCCGTGGCCACGCTGCCTGCCTTCGACTGCTCGCCGTACGAAGGCCGCTCCCCGCATCCGGAGATCCTGGAACGGCGCGCACTCGCCCTCTGGAACATCGCCCGCGGCCGCACTCGGGTGCTGGTGGCGCCGCTCGCCGCCGCGCTCGGGCGCTTCTCGGATACTGCTTACTACCGGTCGCTGGCTCTTGAACTCAAGCCCGGGGACGAGATCGCTCTTCAGGATTTGGCCGAGCATCTCGCCGGCATCGGCTATGAAGCGGCTGAACCCGTGAGTACTCCCGGAGAGTTCTCGATTCGCGGTGGAATTGCCGATGTATTTCCATCCGAGACGGCCTGGCCAATCCGCATCGAGTTCTTCGGTGACCAGATCGAGTCCCTGCGCGAGTTTGACCCCACCACCCAGCGCTCGCGGCACCCGGTTCCAGCCACGCTCATTCTCCCCCTTTGCGAGACCAAGCGGTCGCCGGGGCTGTTCAGCGTACTCGTGGAACGTCTGGCCGCCCGCCGTGGGGTTCAGGGCGCGCAGCACGAGCCTGCTTGGGCGCCGGAGTACTCCGGTCCGTTCCCCGGCTGGGAGTTTTTCGCCCCCTTGGCCGAGCCCAGGCCTAACACCCTGGCTTCGCTTATGGCTCAGGCCGGCAACAGCAAAGACATGCCACCGCCCGTGGTGATCCTGGACGAGCCTATGGACCGCGAGCGCGAATTGGCGGCACTCCACGCAGGCTGGACCGACGCCTTCGACAGCGTCCGCGACATGGACCCGCCCCGGCCGCGCCCGGAGGAGATTCTTGTCGCCGAGGCGGAATTCTGGACATCAATTGAGGGCGCGCCTCGCCTGGGACTGAAGGAACTGGCCGTCGGCATGGTAGCGACCAGTGGTCAGGTCAAGCCCGCGGATAACGGCGACCAAGCCGGCGGATTGGACACGACCGTGAGCGAGGCAGACCGCAACGGATCAACGGCGATGGTCTCGCGCGTTTGGGATGGCGAGCCGGTTGAAGAGTTTCCCCTGCTGTCTCAGCCTGCCAGGAGGCACCACGGCGCCCTCAAGACCTGGATCGAGGAGGTCGAGCGCCGGATCGACAGCGGTGAGGCGGTGATCCTGGCACTGGCGGCGACGGGCAAAGCCGACCGGTTACACGACGTCCTGAGCGAATACAAGATCCCTTTCGCGGATGCCACTGCCCGGAAGGATGCTGCGGCAGGCTTGGCAGTCGCCCCCTCACCCCCACCCGGAGCTGCGCTTCGCCCTCTGCCCTTAGAGGGAGAGGTGCCGGGGGCCGGGGTTTCGGAAGGAGAATTTCCGAAGCGATTTCCTTTGCTGATCGTGCGTGGCGACCTCGAGGAAGGCGTCTCTTTCCCCGAGTTTCGGGTTCTGATCGAATGCGAAAGTGAAGTCTTCGGCAGTTTCGACTGGGGGCGGCCGGGCCGGCGGGACACCTCGTCGGTGATCTCGAGCTTCATTTCAGACCTGAGCGATCTGAAAGTGGGCGATTACGTGGTGCACGTTGACCATGGAATCGCGCTCTATCAAGGCCTCAAACAGATTGAGGTCGAGGGCAGGCAGCGCGATTTCATGCTGCTCACCTACCAGGACGAGGCCAGGCTCTACGTACCCCTGGAGCGGCTGGACCTGGTGGAGAAGTATCGATCCGGTGGCGAGGGCGTCAAGCCGACACTGGATCGTCTCGGCGGCGCCACCTGGGAGCGGACCAAGAGTCGAGTCAAGCGCGCCTTGCGCGACATGGCGCAGGAACTGCTTCAGCTCTATGCCGAGCGCAAGATGAGCGGCGGCTCCGCCACCAGCCCCGATTCGCCCTGGCAGAAGGAATTGGAGGAGGCGTTCGAGTTCGAGGAGACTCCGGACCAACTGCGCGCTCTGGCCGACATCAAACGCGACCTCGAGAGTCCGGAGCCTATGGACCGCCTGCTGTGCGGCGATGTAGGCTACGGCAAGACCGAGATCGCTATGCGTGCCGCCTTCAAAGTGGTACAGGACGGCCGCCAGGTGGCGGTGCTCACGCCCACCACGGTTCTTGCCTTTCAGCACTGGAATACCTTCCGGCAGCGCATGGCTTCCTTCCCGGTCCGGATCGAGATGCTCAGCCGCTTTCGCTCGCCGGGCGAGCAGAGGGCGGTGGTGAGCGAAGTTCAAGCCGGCAAAGTGGACATTTTGATCGGCACGCACCGGATACTCTCCAAGGATGTCGCTTTCCGGGACCTGGGCCTGCTCATCGTAGACGAGGAGCAGCGCTTCGGAGTGGCGGCCAAGGAAAAGCTGAAAAAGCTGCGCGCCAACGTGGACGTGCTCACGCTTACAGCTACGCCCATCCCGCGCACCCTGCATATGTCGCTCGGCGGGCTGCGCGACCTTTCCGTGATCGAGACACCTCCGCGAGGCCGATTGGCCATTCAGACCGTGGTTGCACGGTTCAGCGACGGTCTCGTGCAATCGGCGATCCTGCAGGAGATGGCGCGCCAGGGCCAGGTGTACTTCGTTCACAACCGCGTGGACTCCATCTTCTCCATGGCCGCGCTCATCCAGCGCCTGGTACCGACGGCGCGTATCGGCGTGGGCCACGGGCAGATGGCCGAGAAGGAGCTGGAGCGCGTGATGCTGAAGTTCATCCAGCACCAGTATGACGTCTTCGTTTCCACCACCATCGTCGAGAACGGGCTAGACATTCCTCGTGCCAACACCCTAATCGTGAACCAAGCCGATCGCTTTGGCCTCGCCGAACTCTACCAGTTGCGTGGCCGCGTGGGCCGGTCGGATCGCAGGGCTTACGCCTATCTGCTGATCCCGAGTGAAGAGGCTCTGACCCCGATCGCGCGGCGGCGACTGGCGGCGCTCAAGGAATTCTCCGACCTCGGCGCCGGCTTCCGCTTGGCCGCGCTCGATCTGGAGCTGCGCGGCGCCGGCAACCTGCTCGGCGGAGAGCAATCCGGCCACCTGAATGCCATCGGGCTCGACCTCTATCTGAAAATGCTGGAAGAGACGGTGGCGGATCTGCGGGGACAGGCTCCGGCGCCCCAGGTCCATACCAGCCTCAACCTGGGCCTCGACATCAAGATCCCCGAGGCTTACATTGCCGACGAGAGCCAGCGGCTGCGGATGTACAAGCGCATCTCGGACGTGAAGAACGAGACCGAGCAGGCCGACCTGGAAGCCGAGCTTGCCGATCGCTATGGCGAGCTGCCGCCCTCGGTGGCGACTCTGCTCCGTTATGCGATTCTCAAGGCCGCGGCCGAGCAGCTGCTGATCCAGTCGGTCGAGCGCAAGGGTGAGGAAATCTGGATTCGCTTTCACGCCCAGTCGCCGGTGGATCCCGACAAGCTGCGGACGTTCATGCGAACCCACCGCGAGGCCGTGCTGCGGCCGGACGGTTCCTTCCGTTTCCGCCTGCGGGGTCCTGATTCGCGGCTTCCGGCAGATCTGCGCGCAACCTTGCAGGAGCTGCAGGCTTCGAATTGAGGTAAGACTTGGAGCCCGAGGGGCTCTGGCTTTGAGCGGAGACCTCTATTCGGGGTCCAGGCCCGCAGTGACGCCGTCCGTAGGTAATGCCACGGCTACTTACGGTTGAGCCCTTGCCCGGGGCGGTCGGCACGGGAGGGGAGGTCTATGCATTGGACTATTCACCCTAAGAAGCGGCTGGGGAATAATCTGTTAGAATTCGATCCGGGAGCCGGGCGGCGTCCGGTTCGAGGAGGGTCACAAATCGCGTGGGCCTGCGGACAATCCGAGGCGTGGCGGGGTGCAAGTGAGGTTTTCGCAGATGGTGGTTGCGGAAGGCTTAGGGTGGACCGAGGGCGCGGTCTCTGGGAACAAAGCTGGAATGTTATTGAAAACTCAGGGCAATATAGACCGCGAGTACCTCCCGGTCAATGAGAATTGGGGGCCCCTTTTTCGGGGTCCAAACCCCCGATGCCAGAGGCAGAAGGTCTTTTAGAATCAATATATTGCTTCAAGCAGTCCGGTGGGCGAGGAGAAAGCAACTAAGTTTATTAGGATCAACACATTAGGCGTGTAATTCTATATTGGCAGAATGCGGCGTCAAGAGTGAAAAACGTGAACTCTCTTCGCGGGTCGAGTTGGATGTATAATCCGGGACGGCTGGCGAGCGGAACCTCTCGCCTGTGCCACCGCCGCGCGACATTCAAACCGCAGCCGATATTCGGGCAGACGCGGGACCTGGCCAGGGGCGCGAGCGGTACGTCAGCAAGTGATTTACAATAAGTGAAGGTGATACCGATGAAAGAAAGCCAAAGCCAAACCAAGACCAAAACTCTACTTGGTGACCAAAAATGCGCTGAAATCCGCCGGCCATCAAACCAGAAACATGTTCGCTCGACGGGCCTTTGGCTTCTGGCTCTGGGTCTTTGTCTGGCAACGTCGGGTGCACCGCGTATTCACGCTGCCACCAAGATCGTCAATCGGATCGTGGCCCGTGTGAACAACGACATCATCACCTCGCGCCAGTTTGACCGCAAGCAGCAAGAGCTGCGCGAGACGCTTGCCCAGCGCTACAGCGGCTCAGAACTCGAAGCCCAGTATCACGAGCAGAGCACCAATTTGCTCCGCACCCTGATCGACGAAGACCTGATGGTGCAGAAGGCCAAAGACCTCGACATCAACGTGGAGACCGACGTGGTCAAGCAGTTGGACCAAATCCGGGAGGAAAACCATTTCGCCAGCCAGCTAGACCTCGAGAAGGCCGTGGAGGCGGAGGGCCTGATCTGGGAAGACTTTCAGGACCAGATCCGGCGCCGGCTGCTGATGCAGCAAGTCATCGAGCGCGAGGTGGGATCGCGCATCACGCCGACGCGCGCCGAAGCCCGGGCGTTCTTCGAGGCCCACAAAGAGGAATTTACTTCCCCCGCCGGCATGAGACTGGCTGAAATCCTGATCTCGAATGACAAGCGCAAGCCCGCCGAGACCCAGCAGCGCGCCCAGGACGCGCTGGAGGAACTCAAGGGCGGGACCAAATGGGAAGACGTCGTGAAGAAATACTCGGACAATACGGAGGGCGGCCCCATCGGTGACATTGGCTTCTTCAAGGAAGGAACCATGGCGCCCGCCGTGGCTGCGGCCGTTGCCAAGCTGGAGGTCAATGATTACTCCGGCGTGGTGAGCACGCAGTACGGCGACATCATCCTGCGCGTGCTCGAGATCCGCACCGGCGGCGTGCCCAAATTCGAAGAGGTCGAACAGCGCGTGACCGGGGCTCTTTACGATGAGAAGATCCAAAATCAGCAGCGCGCTTACATGAGTCAGTTGCGGCGGGACAGTTACATCTTCATCGCTCCCGGCTACGTCGACACCGGCGCTGTGAAGTCGGATAATGCCGCGGCAGCCGAGTTTAACGAATGAAAGAGCGCTTCGTCGCTGACTTCAAGCCGGGGGCGATCGTCGAGACCACATTTCTGGTCCAAAGCAAGGAGTTGAAGAAAGGCCGCAGCGGCGGCCGCTTGGAACTCCGGCTGCAAGATTCGAGCGGCGCGATCACCTGCCACGCTTGGGACGCCGGCGGCGCGGAATTCGATGTCGATGACGTGGTGCAGGTGAAGGCCAGGGTCGAGGATCTTCAGGGAGCGCCACTGCTTCGAATCGAGACCATCCGACGGCACGACGGGCCTGTCGATCTTCGCGATTATCTGCCGCGCAGCTCCAACGATGCAGAGTCGCTTTACGCCTTCCTGCTCGGTCGCCTGCGGCGCATACCCCAGGGTCCTGTGCGCCAGCTCCTGCTGGCGGTGATGGAAGATCCTAAGATCGCTCGCCGCTACAAGCTGGCTCCAGCGGCCACGAGATACCATCACGCTTATCTGGGCGGCTTGCTCGATCACGTGACCTCGCTCGTCAAGCTCGGGGATCGGATGGCGGATCACTATTCCGCGCTCGACCGCGACCTGCTGCTGGCCGGTTTTGTCTTGCACGATCTCGGCAAGATTGAGGAGTTGTATTACGAGGGCGCCTTCCGTTATTCAACCCGCGGCCAGCTCCTGGGCCACATTGTGATCGGACTCGAGATGGTGCGGGAGAAGATCGACGGCATTCCTGGATTCCCGGCAAGCCTCAAGAACCAGATCGAACACATCATCCTGTCTCATCACGGAAAGCTCGAGTTTGGCTCGCCCAAGGAGCCCATGTTTCCCGAAGCCCTCGTGGTCCACTACCTGGACGATCTCGATTCCAAGCTCGAAAGCATGCGGGCGCAATACGAGGCGGACCGGAGCCGGCCCGGAGACTGGACCACGCGTAACCGCGCGCTCGGCCGCGAGCTTCTCAGGGCGGGGCCTTCCCAGACTGGGACCCACCCGGAGAAGGAGCCGGACGCAGCCCTGACGCCGAGTCCCAGCGACCGCCCGTTCTGACTGGCCCATGGCCCGGAAGACGCACAATCATCGCCTTGACCTTCCGCCCCTCGAGCTCGATTGCATGCGAATGCTCTGGGCGCTCGGCGAGGGTACCGTTCACCAGGTCAGGGCACGGCTTCTTCCCGACCGCCCCCTTGCCTACACGACCGTTCTGACGGTGATGGATCAGCTGGCGCGTAAGGGGCTCGTAAGCCGCCAAAGGCGCGGTCGCCCTTATGTCTACCGGCCGGTGGTTTCGGAGCACGAGGTGCGTGAGCGCGCCCTGGACCGGTTGGCGCGCAATTTTTTCGTAAGCTCGCGCGATAGCCTGCGCCGTTACCTGGCAGGGGGTGCGGTTGGCCGCGAGCCCGTGCGCTCTCCGGATGCTGATCCGTTGCGTCAGGGGCCAAAACCGAGCTCCGAAATCGATCCGAGCCTGCTTTGAGGAGATCGTCTTGGCCGTGAGCGAACCCAACCCCGCACCACAGCACCTTCTGGACGCGGACATCAAGGTCATTCTGCCGCACCGCTATCCGTTCCTGCTCGTGGACCGGGTGATCGAGTTCCTGCCGGGCGTGCGCATCGCCGGAATCAAGCGTTTCAGCGCCGGCGACCAGGTGGCGCAGGGCCACTTTCCCGTGGCGCCCTTGATTCCTACCGGAATCCTGCTCGAGGTGGTAACGCAACTTGGCGCGGTTCTGGTGCTCGAGCGTCCGGAGATGAAAGGGAAGATAGCGGTAATCCTGCAAATTCCCTCGGCCGAAATGTACCAGCCCGTGTGGCCCGGCGACACTTTGCGCGTGGAGGCTGAAGTCCTGAAGTTGCGCGAGACCTTCGGAGAGCTGCGCGGGAAGATCTACCGCGAAGACGTCATGGTGGCCGAAGGCCAGATGCGTTTCGCGATCACCGACGCCGCGGCCGTCTTACCTGTGGAGCGATGACGGGCCTAAGTTGATCCGCGTTTTGTGAAGGGATCGGATATTTGAGCGGTATGCCCCGCTACTCAGGAGATTGTTCGATCTCGACGTAATCAAGCGGCGCGTACTCTTCCCCGTCGGCTTGGCCCTCGATGCGAATTTCGTCGTTTGGCCGCAGGGCTACACTGGTGACTCTGCGGCGCGTCGACGAGCTGCCGTCGGGCTTTCCCGACGGAAGATGGCGGTCGGCAACCCATTCGTCTACAAGCTGGTCGCCGACGAAGATGCGGAAAAGCGAGGCGCCATTGTTCTGGTCGAAATACTGCACATTCAGGTCGCGCCAGCCAGCGGCCCCTTGGTAATGAAAGCTGACCATGCAGCGTTGCGTAGCACTCCGGCATTCTACGGCCTTGCCGCCGGAGGCAGTTTCCCAGGGTGTGACGTCGACAACTTGATATCCGGTCAGCTTCATCGATTCCGCTTCGACGCGGTTCGGAAAATGGCCGGCGCGACCCTGAGCGTCCGGAATGCCGGACTCACGCAGGAACCAACTGCAGACGGCGTCGCGCCACACTTGCGCGTGTCCAGCCTGATATTCCAGGCGAGCCAGAACATCGTTGTAGCGCGCCTCGTCCACTTGTCCGCGGAGCTGCGCCCACTCGGTGACCAGATCTTGCGCGGCTTGGGCGCCTGCGTAGTGGGAATCGTAGATGTGTTGTATCACGGTCTTGCCCGAGTGGAGCACGTAGGTGTAGGGCATGTGGTGCATGAAGAGCAACAAGCTATCGGGGCAAGTGACCCGTGATTCATAGACTGCTGCCACCGGCGGAGTGTACTGGCCGATGTAGCCGGTTCCGGTGGCAACGGTGCGATCCATGCCGATACCCTTGGCGTCGGCCCGTATCCACTGGCCCCACCCATTGCCCTCTGCCGATTCAATACCGGGTCCGTAGTGACTCCCCAGGATGTCCGTCAACGTACCTAAGCCGAGCGGTCCGGTGTAGTCTTCGTAAATCCGCCAGGATTTCAGCAGCATGTCATCGATCGTCGCCACCACCTGAGGTGCGTTTCCGAAGGTCAGGCGCGTCCACTCGTTTGCGATTTGTTCGGCCGAAAGGTCCGGGTTCCAGGCCAGACGCCCAAAACCGTAGAGGTTCGCCATTGCCAACTGGCTACCCAACCACGTCGCGTCCCGGCCGACGTTGGAAACTCCAACAAAACCTCCGAACGGTCGATTAAACGTGCGGCCTTCCACGAGGTTTTTCACCGGCGTGCCGGCGCCGCGGGTGTGCATATCAAAATCCAACACCTCCTTCCACATCGGAACGAGAAAGCAGAGATGCCGCTGTTGGCCCGTGTATTCCTGCGTGATCTGCAGTTCGATCGCTTCGTTCGTATTCTCGAGCGCTCCAAACAACGGGGAGACCGGTTCGCGGACTTGGAAATCGATCGGTCCGAACTTGATCTGCACGACGACGTTATCTTCGAACTGGCCGTCGAGCGGACGGAAGTTGTCGTAGGCAGCGCGGGCACGGTCGTTCTTCGGATTGCGCCAGTCGAGGTGGTGGTTGTAAACGAACGCGCGGTAAAGAACGATGCCGCCGTGAGGCTTCAAGGCGCGGGCGATCAGGTTGGCGGCCTCCGCATGAGTCCGATGGTAAGCGGAGGGCCCGGCGCGACCCTCAGAGTCTGTTTTGAGCACGAACCCGGCAAGGTCAGGGATGGCGTTATAGATCTCATTCGTCTTCGTCGTCCACCATTGGGCGACGCGTGGGTCGAGCGGATCAAACGTGTCGAGACCTCCGACCTTCTGGGGGCTGCTCAGGTCAATCGCCAGCGACAGCCGGACGCCCCATGGCCGGAACGTTTCGCCGATCGCCGCAAGTTGGCTGATGTACGGTGCGGTCAGAAGGCGCGGCTCGGCGTTTACGTTGTTAAGCGTGCAACCGTTGATCCCTAGCGAGGCTAGAAGGCGCGCAAAGTCCCGAGCCCTGCTCTGGTCTTTCGCCACGTGGCCGTCTTCGAAAAATATTGAAGACCCTCCGTAACCACGTTCGACGGTGCCATCCAGGTTGTCCCACTGATTTACCCAGCGCACCGCCGCGGACGGCTCAGCAATTTCATTGAGCGCTGAGACCGGTTGTTGCAAAGCAATTTTCCGTAACACCCCGAAAGCGCCGTAGAGCACCCCACGGCCGTTGACAGCGGTAATCAGAAGGCAGGAGTGGCCGCGCACAGTTGTCGACCTCAGCCAATAGCCGTCTTGTTTCAATGGAGCACTCAGGTGGGTGCCAGGAGCCGCTTGCGCGATTTCGGCCAGCGTGCCAAGAACGATGCTACTCTCGTCCGGGGGGTTTGTCTCGGCGCGCAGGGTTCGGCCGAGCATGCCTCGCACGCCGCGAATCATTTCCTGTTGCGCCGCCTTGACCTCTGGCGAATCGCCCAGAGCAACGACCACCGCAGGCAGCGTATCGAACTGCTGTCGTGCTGGGGCGTCCTCAATCGGAGCGTATCGGAGCCAAGCCTCATATCCACTCTCGGCCCGCAGCGGAGGCGCAGCCATCAGGCTGGCAAACAGGATTAGCGCAATCTCATTCCACACGCTTCGCCGTGCCGTACTGCCGGTCAGCAGAATTGCGGAACTGCCGCCAATCATAATCGCTCAGGTGAACAGAGCATCGGGCAGGCCAGTCCGGAGGCCTAAGCCGGCCGTAAGGCTCAAGTGTCTCATCGGTCCTTAGGCCGGGGGGCCATAACCGAATTCTCAGCGCTCGCCAACGTATCTCTGGGGAACGGTCCCTAACCAACCGGCTCTCCGACTGCTTGGGATCGGAAGATCGTGGCCGTCCGGCACTCCGAGCGCCGGAAGGCCCGGTTAAAGGTCTTAACGCTGCCGAATCCCGAGCCGGCCGCTATGCGGTGCACCGGCAGGTCCGTCTCAAGCAGCAATCGTTTTGCTCGTTCCAAGCGGCAGCGAATAACTTCCGAAAGTATGGAGTGTCCGATCGCTCGGGCGAAGCGCCTTTCCAGGGTTCTCCTTGAAATTCCTAACTGATTCACAATATCTGGGACGCCGATTGCTTGTCCGGCGTGATCCTTGATGAAACGCAAAGCCGCCACTACGAAGGAATCATCCTGAGCGATGACCTCGCTCGACCGCCGGCTGACCACGAAGGTGGGTTCGACGAGTATCACGTGTTCGGATATCGTTTGTCCCGACATCAGGCTGTCCAGCAGCCTGGCCGCGTCATAACCGGCCTGTTCCAGATTCAGGGCCACACTGGAAAGCGGAGGATCAGAGAGTTCGCACATTAGTTCATCATTGTCGACACCCACGACCGCGACGTCGTCGGGTACTCGAAGTCCTGCTGCCGCGCAGGCCTGGAGAACTTCGCGGCCACAGGAGTCATTGCAAGCCATCAACCCAACAGGTCTTGGCAACGACGTAAGCCAATTTTCCAGGATTGGTTGCTCGTGCTCCCAGGTTTGGATCCAATTGGGCTCTTGAACCCAGTTCGCGACCTGAACATAGTGTGTCTGGCATTCAATGCCCCCTTCGGCCAGAAGCTGAGTGAAGGTTCTCTCTCGCAGGTGAGACCAACGGCACGCGCGGAAGCCACAGAACGCAAAGTGTCGGAGACCCGTTTCGAGGAGGTGTCTTGCTGCCATCCGGGCGATTCCGGGTGAATCCGTTCGAATTTCACAGAACCCTTTTCCCGGCTGCTGCGAGGCCAACTCCTGCAGGGAGGAAGCAACCACGGGAAGGCCGGTCTCGCGGATCTGTCTTGCCATCTTCGGTGACTGAATTCGGGCGATGATACCGGTTCCAGCCCAAGACTTCGCTTTTGGCAACACCTGTTCCAGGTGCCCCGGGCTCAAATAGACTGACCAAGGCCCATGTAAGCGAGTGTAGCGGACGATGCCGCGTAGCAGGCCCCGCCCGTATTCTGTGGAGGTTTCCAGCAGCAATGCAACCTTCGGTACGGGCTTCATGGTTCGCTCTCGACCGAGCCAGAGGCTGACTTTGGACTAAGAATTCCGGGCTTTCAGGGCGCACTGAGTACGCGAGAACCATGACGAGCGTCTATCAGTCCCGGTGCCGCGGGTAACTCACTCCGAACTCACGGCAGTCGACCTGGCTTCGCTCAACTTGGCTTGAGCAGGCCGACGCGGCCGCTTTGGCGCTGATTTTCGGTTCTCGGATCCCGCCAGATCGGAAGGCAGTCCGCCCCCTCAGACCCATTCTCATTGACCGGTAAGTCCACCGGCCGATTTCCTATAAAATTGATTCTAAAGCACATCCCAGCTTTTTTGTCGGGCCATGGTCTTATGACCCATTTGACATCTTCCATTCAAATTCGGAACATCACCCATCCCTTCATCAGCCAAACCGGGTCGACGTGCCCTTCGGAAACCCCGGACCTGGCATGTGGCAGGCTTCTCGTCATCGATATCCGTTTTCCCTCGCCGGAGACCCTTACAAAGCAACCTTGGGGCTGTCGCAAATCTGGAACGAGATTGAACCGGCGCTGGCAGTATATCACTCAACTTGCCTGAATGTCCGCAGGCTACTGTAAATCTGCGCACGTTAGGGTTGACGCAAAATGGCCTCATTATTCCGCAAATTGGTATCTAGACAGGAATATACGCGAGCACTATTATTTCTCGGTTTGCGCGGTTTTCCGAGATGGCTTGGCGATGGCCAAGGAAGAGGGGAGGGGTCAAGGTTTCGGACTGAATTTACGCGAACGAATCCAGCATCTTTCTGAAAATAAGCGATTTATGCTCTAAGCCCAGTATGTTACTGATAAAAGGAATCTTAACTTCTTGAAGAGATGGACCGCGCCAACTAGAGCGCGCCAACCAAGCAAAAGGCTTGCTTCGCACACTCCCTGGCTGTTGCTGCGCATCGGTGTCGAGACTGTTGGGTCAAA
This sequence comes from Terriglobia bacterium, assembly GCA_036521995.1. Classification (GTDB taxonomy): domain Bacteria; phylum Acidobacteriota; class Terriglobia; order UBA7540; family UBA7540; genus Gp13-AA77. The sequence goes on from DATDGR010000181.1 coordinate 21,584, forward strand.
CGGCTGCTGAGCAGCCGACTTCATCCTAAGAAGAAGACGGAGGAACGTATGGAAGGTTTCAAATCGACCACCAGTTCCCGTGCGCTGCGAGCCGGCAACATACTGTGGTTGCTGGGGGTGATCCTCCTCGCATTCGGAGGGAGCCAGGTTATGGCCCAGGAGCTAGGTTCCATCGTGGGTACCATTACCGATCCCAGCGGGGCAGCACTTCCCGGCGTTACCGTCACCGTCACCAACGAGCAGACCGGGGTTGTCGCGAGAAGCACCACCACCAACGATGTAGGGAATTATGAATGTCCTGACCTTACGCCTTCGGTTTACAGCGTTCGGGCGGAGAAGACCGGCTTTCAAACCACAGTCCAGTCTAAGATCGGCGTCGAGGTCCGGGGCGTCGTGCGAACCGACCTTCGAATGACTCTTGGCGCGGTCACCCAAGAGGTGACGGTAACGGCGACCTCCGTGCATCTGCAGACGGAAACCGGCACCGTCAGCCAGTCGATAACGGGAACCAATATCGCCCAGATCGACACCAACGGACGCAGTATCATCCAGCTCGCGACGCTGGTCCCAGGGGCAGCCTCTACTCTGCCTTCTTTCAACACGCCCGTCGGGGTCACCGCGAACACGGGCATCGCTTTCAACGGCGCAGAACCCGACCATAACGTCTGGTCCATCGACGGGGTAGAAAATTATGACCGCGGCTGCGGCGGGTGTGTGGAGATCGTCCCCGACCAGGACGCCATTCAGGAGTTCACTGTCCTGACGAGCAACGCTGGACAGGACGTCGGTCACGGGACCGCCGGACACATTCAGATGGAAATCAAGAGCGGAACCAGCCAGTTTCACGGCGAGGCCTTTGAGTTTGTCCGCAACACTTCCCTGGACGCGTCCACGTTTTTCGCCAATGCTTCCAACACTCCCAAGCCGACGCTTAACTTCAACAATTTTGGCTTCAATGTCGGCGGGCCGATCTACCGGCGAGGCCACGAAAAGAAGACGTTTTTCTTCTTTGAGGCCGACTGGCGCCGACTGATCCAAGGCGAGACCATACACGCGCCGGCCCCTCCGGCGGACTGGACGACGGGACTCTTCGACTCCGGCAGCCCCGTGATCCTGGATCATAGCAAGCCCGTGACCTTGCCCGGCGGCATCGCAGGCTACCAACCCTTTCCGAACAACCAGGTTCCCACCGCCTCGCTGGATCCGAACGCCGTCCTGCTCGGCAAGCCGAATTTCATTTTCCCCTCTCCGAATGGCGCCGGCAACTTCTTCACCGGCTCACCAGCGCCGCCCACCAACGTCAACGAACAGATTGTTCGAATAGACCATCAGTTTTCTGACAAGACATCACTGATGGGCCACTACCTCCGGGATGGCATCAATCAGGACTTTCCGACTACGCTCTGGAGCGGCGACACTTATCCCACGGTCGGCACAGCTTTTCTCAACGAGCCGCAGTCCTTCATGTTGAAACTGACGCACAGCATCAGCTCGTCGCTACTGAACGAGGCCCAGATCAGTTACAACCGGCAGCCTCTCACCTTGCTTCCCACCGGTACCTACCAGGCGCCCGAAGGCTTAACAATTAAGCCCGTCTTCCCAGGCGTTAACACGGACAATCGCATTCCTACCTTGAACATGTCCGGGTCAGCCCTGGGTACGGTTTACGATGTGGCTTCCTGGCCGTGGACCAATGTGCTGAACACCTGGACCGCCCGCGACTCCATCTCCAAGATCACCGGCAATCACTCTCTGAATTTCGGCGCCGAGTACCAGTGGTACGCAAAGCAGCAGGAGCTGTTTGGTACCACGCAAGGAACCTACACCTTTAACGGCAGCGCCACGAATGGGAGCTACTTGGGGGCGAATGGCCAAGTCCTGACCACGACCGGCAACGAATTTGCGGACTTCATGCTGGGGCAAACAGGGTCGACAGGCAACTACACCCAGCTTCAGAACCAGACCATTCCGACCTATATTAACGAATACTTCGCTCCCTGGATTGGCGACGCCTGGAAAGTGCGCCCGGGCCTCACTCTGAATTTTGGCTTGCGGTGGGAAATCATGCCGCATGCGCATGAGCAGCGCAACCAGATCTCGGTTTTCCGGCCGTCGCTCTTCAGTACGTCACAGATTCCTCAATTCAATCCAGATGGCAGCATCGTTCCCGGCACCGGCAATCTGCTGAATGGCATCGGGATCGCAGGCCAGAACGGTATCCCCTCGGATCTGGTTGATAACCATTGGACGAACTTCGGGCCCCGCGTCGGATTCGCCTGGCAGCCCGGAGCGCTCAAGGACACGGTGATTCGGGGCGGTTATGGGCTCCTCTATGAGAATATCCAGGGCAACGACATTTACAACGTAGCGCCCAACCCTCCGTTCTCGAACTCGCCCTCGACCTTCAACACCACGCTGAGCAACCCTGGCGGAGTTCCAGGAACCATCTTCCCAAGCGGCCTCCAGGCTTACCAACCCACCTACCCACAGCCTTATTCGCAGCAGTACAGCCTGGGTGTTCAACGCCAATTCGGTACGAACGTCGTAGGTTCGCTGAGTTACGTGGGCTCGCACGCATCAAACCAGAACATCAATGTCAACCTCAACCAGCCTACGGGTCCGGTCACGAGTGGTCCGATCAACTTGGCGCGCCCGTACCTGGGGTGGGCCAATATCGGCTGGTACCAGAACACGACCTACGGGAGCTATAACAGCCTCCAAGCGACCCTTCGCTTTGCAAACTGGCGCGGGCTGACGGCCGGCATCAACTACACTTACTCCCACTGCCTCGACTTCGTAGACGGCGACGTGGGGGGGATCATCGATAACTCTTATAACGTCGCAGCAGAGTATGGCAACTGCGGCTACGACATCCGCCAGAACCTGATCATCAACTACACCTATCTTCTGCCGATTTTCAGATCTGACACCGGAGTGAAGGGAAAGGTGCTCGGTGGATGGACTGTGTCCGGCATCACCACGTTCTCTTCGGGGTTGCCTCTGACCATCAACGCACCAGGAGATCCGGCGGAGTGCGGGTGCAGTTCCCGCGCCGATGAGGTCGGCGGCCCTAACAGCGGGTCGGGCATCCACACCGCGGCAGAGTGGTTCAATACCGCCGCCTTCGCAGCGGTGCCCACGGGTCAATTCGGTAACTCCGCCCGCAACGTCGCTTACGGCCAGGGCATCAACAACTGGGATACGTCGCTTTTCAAAAACTTCGCTGGCATTCCATTCCCCGGAAACAAGGAAGGCGCTGCCATCCAGTTCCGAATTGAGTTCTTCAACTTCTTCAACCACACCCAGTTCAACGGGTATGGGACTACCTTCGGAACCCCCGGATTCGGCGCCCCCAACTCGACGCGTGATCCGCGGGAGATACAGTTGGCAGCTAAGTTCATGTTTTGAAGCTCCGTCGACCGGTTACCGGGCTCTCTTGCCAGCCTTGGGGTACCAAGGCTGGCAGGAGCCTTCTGTGTCCTGGCTTTCGGTTCGCGGATCGAGGGGCATTTGCCGTTATACTCCACGCTTCCCAATTGCGTTGATTGTCTTCTCCAACCAAAGCCTATCTACAACGTGTCCGGTTATCCATCGCTCGGTGGGCTTCTACACGCGAGTGATCACCCCTTTGGCTATGCATGCTTCCGTCTTTAGCGGCTCGCCGGGCCTGGACTCGCGTGGGTCGACGCGGCACAGGCGTCATCGGCAGCTACGACGCGAATGAAGTGATCTGACATGCTGAAAGGGGACAGCGGTAGACGGCACTTCGGCATGTGGCAGGTGGTGCAGCGTTCCTGGGACACGGGACAGTTTTTGGCCGAGCGCGCTGCGGCACCGCCTCCCGATTTGGAAGAGTGACACGACAGGCAAGCTGAATCGTAAGCCGAGGCGTTGCGCTCGAGCGGAGCGTGAGCATTATGGCACGTCAGGCAGGTGATTCGCTGGGACATGATCCAGCAAGAGCTCAGCTCCAGCCGATAAGGCTCGTAATGGACGGTGTCGAGTCCATGGAGACCCTTCATCTGGACTCGTAGAGACGTCCGATGGCAAGCGCCACAGAAATCCTCGGTGTCCGCCGGGTTGAGCGAGGCGGGATTGAGGATGAAGCTGGTGTTGTGCCTCGCGGACTCACTGGAAGCCTTCGTGGCCGCCACGTGGCGCGCGCCCGGCCCGTGGCAATCTTCGCAGGAGACTCCCAGTATCGCGGACTGAACTTGCAGCCGGCCGCTGGTCACCGCCGCGGTTGTGTGGCAGGAGATGCATTGCTGCGCCGCGGAGGGCAACAGAGGGATTCCAGTAGCTTCTTGAAGTGTTGCGGGAATCGTGGTCGGAAGGCCGGCTACAACGTCGAGCGTCCCCAGACCGGGGTAATATGCGACCTCCGCTTCGTAGTAAGTGCCGTTCGCGAAAAACACGAAGGCCTGGCCCACCACGCCTACGCCATAGGCCCAGAGAAGCGGCAGCGAAAGCGTGCGCTGTCCATCCGTAACCGAGTAAAGAGCCTGATTGTCTGCAAGATCAATCCGGTAGGTATAAGGCCCGCGACGAAAGCTCAAGTGCGGATGCGCGCGCAGGAACTCACTGTCGGCCGCCGGCGTCAAGGCATGTGCCATCTGAGATTCCTGCCAGGCCGCCGACTCCGAAGGATGGCACGAGGCACATGCTTGCGGGCCGACATAGGCGCTACGGGGTGCTGAGCCGTCGGTCGGCCACCATCCCTTGTGATGCGAAGGCTCAGGTAACTCATCGGGCTGCGTCTCCAGGACGGTTTGACCTAGAAGGTTCGGGCAGGCGGCTAGCAGAAAGACTCCAAGGATGTGTAAGGCCGGGGCGTGACCGAGGGCTCTCATCTTGGGGTGGTTCGTACCCACGATGCATCTGAGAAAACCCTAGCATTGCACAAGTGACAGCGTGATTCAAAGACGCGTGGTTTCTCCTGGGGCCGGGCGTTTGGCTTCGGAGTTAGAATGGCAAAGGGTGAGAATGTTCGCGCTTGGAGCCCAATCCACGGCCGGACGGCGGTGCACAACGACAGCACTATCGTGCCTCGGACTCTTGATCACGGCCGGGGCTCTCGGCTCTCAGGGTTCGCCGCAACAGTCGGCAACCTCTTCTTCACAACAACGCGTCGATGAACTTCAGGCTCGTGCCCAGCAGCTTGTTGAGACCAAGGATTTTGAGGGCGCTGCCAAGGTTTATGAACAGATCCTGCGCGTCACTCCGGACTCCTCACAGGTTCTTAACAACTTGGGCGCTGCGTACGCCCAGCTCGGTAAGTATCCCGAGGCGGTGAAGGCTTACGAGCGGGCCTTGCGCGTCCAGCCGCATTCGTTTCCTTTGTTATTGAATCTCGGACTCTCATACTTCAAGACGGGGAATTTCCAAGGCGCTATCGCCCCGCTGGCGGAGGCGGTTTCCCTTAAGCCTGAGGACTTCCAGGCACGAACCCTCCTGGGTATGTCGTACTACTCAGCCAAGCAGTACCAGCAGGCGAGCGCGCAGTTTGAAAAGCTCATCGCCGATCAGCCTGATAATCCGACGCTTCAGTATCTGCTGGCAGAAAGCTACCTCTGGAGCGATCAGGAAGCAAAGATGCTCAGTTATTTTCAACGGATTCTTGATCGCTCCCCCGACTCGGTCACCATTCACATGCTAATGGGCGAGGCGGATGACGGTCTGGACCGCACCGAAGACGCCATCAAGGAGTTCAAGGCTGCTGCCGAACTGTCCCCGGAACAGCCGGAGGTGCATTTCGGACTGGGGTATCTCTATTGGAAGCGGCACGACTATGACCAGGCCAAGGTCGAGCTTCAACGCGAAATTCAGTTGGGGGGCTCGGTTGCCAAGTCAGAGGCTTATCTGGGCGATATCGCTCTCAAGCAAGAAAAACCCGAACAGGCCAGGGCCCTATTGCAGCAGGCACTCCGACTTTTTCCCGACATTCGCATCGCCCATTATGACCTCGGCATTATGGACACCCAGGAAGGAAAGTACGCTGAGGCCGTCGCCGAGTTCCGGAGCGCCATCCGCCTCGACCCGGCGGAGGCCGACGCTCATTTCCGGCTCGCGCAGGTGTTTCGCAAAGAAGGAAAGGCGGACCTCGCTGAGGCCGAACTGAAGACCGTAAGCGAAATTCAGACCCGGAAGCAGGAGCACTTGTTCAAGCAGCTCTCAGGTGAATCGCAGCCCGCGAGCCAATAGTCGATTTCGCGCAGAGTCAGCGTCTTTGGCGGTACCAGGGGCTTTGTGGCGTGGCTCTTCGGAATTCGTGGAAACGGATCACGCATGACGAGACAGGCCCTGAGCAGGTGCTGGGATTCCGAGCGGCACCTAAGGTCTGGCCTTGACAGTAGTGCTTTTTTCCTCTATGGTAGATGCGAAGTAAGTACATCCAAGCCTTCCGCATCGTCGCTTGGAGCCTCCGTATGAGCTCGTTGGGTCCATTTCAAAGCGCGGGCCACGCGTCCTCACCGATTCCGGACGAGGATCGATCAAATCTAAGGGAGATATCTCTTTTCTATCAATCACTTTGGTCGTTAGAACCGGCTCTTGCCGATTTCGAGGGAGGTCAAAGTGAACGCAGTTAAAGCTCCCGTTTTCAATCAGATGGAGCTAAGCCGAAGTCGAATTTCCAAATTCTAGGTTTTGTCCACCTTGAAATGGGCGAGGCGAACCGGGAGTCAGGATGTACTACAGGGTGGTTGTGATGCCGGTGACTGAGCTGTGGCTGACAAACAAACCTGGGAGGTCGCTTAGAATCAATCTGATCCGAAAACGGCTTTTGAACTTACCGGTCAATGAGAAACGCGTCCGAGGAGGCGGACTACCCCCGGCTTGCCGGGACCTGCAGGCGCTCGTCAGGGTTCCTGACGTCCGCAGTGCCCACCCAAAACCCGGAATTCCTTGTGGCGTTGAGGGCTCGAATGGCGCGACCTCTTGATTTCACCAGCACCGGGCGAACTCTCGTCATCGTGGTCGGCGCTGCTTTCTTAGGTGTCAGCTTCCTCGCTAGACCCTTCACAAAGTCGACCGGCAGCGCCCGTGCTCTGCCAGCTTCGGCCGTACAGTTCTCCGATATTACCTTGGCGGCCGGAATTCACTTCACCCACTTCAAGGGAAACAACGGGACGCCGACGATTCTGGAGGAGACCGGACCCGGCGTCTGTGTCTCGGATTATGACGGTGATGGATACGTCGACATTTACTTTCCGAACGGTCGCGATCTGTACGGCCACGGCATCCCGGCGCGCAATTCGTTGTATCACAACAACGGCGACGGGACTTTCACAGATGTCACCGAAAAGGCGGGAGTTCCCGGCACCGGTTACGGTCTGGGTTGCGTCTGGGGAGACTACGACAACGACGGCTATCCCGATCTCTACGTGACACAGTACGGAAAGAACGTTCTCTACCACAACAACGGCAACGGTACGTTTACGGATTTCACAGATAGGGCTGGCGTGGGCGCCACCGAGCTGGGGACAACATTCCATAGCGGAGCTACCTTCTTCGACTACGATCGTGACGGCTACCTTGACCTCTACGTCGGGGGATACGGCAACTTCCTTCCCGGCAGTCAACGTAACTGTGATATTGGCCATGGCATCCTGAGCCCGTGCCGGCCTATGGTTTACCCCGGTAGCCCGGACGTGCTTTATCACAATAATCGCGATGGCACTTTCAGCGAGGTTACACGGAAAGCGGGGATCTACCAGCCCAACGGCTACAACCTCGCCGTGGCAGCGGCTGACTATGACAACGATGGTTGGCCTGACCTGTTTGTGGCCAATGACGGCACTGACGCCTATCTCTACCGGAACCATCACAATGGCACCTTTACCAACGTCGGCGCCAGCAGCGGCATGGCTTTTACAGCCGACGGCAACGCTATGGCAGGCATGTGCGTCGCTCTCGGTGACTACGACAATGACGGCAATCTAGACCTTTTCATCACTGACTTCGAGCCACTTTCAGATCATCTCTGGCATAACGATGGCAAAGGACATTTTGACGAGGTTAGCGACTCCGCCGGAATCGTCGGACCCACGCGCAACGTTCTCAGCTTCGGTGGCGGGTTCTTCGACTACGATAACGACGGCTGGCTCGACCTTTTCATAGCCAATGGACACATTTCCGCGGAGATCGGTAAAGTCTCACCCGAAGTCCAGTATCAACAGATCGACTCGCTCCTGCACAACAATCACAACGGCAGGTTCACCGATGTCACACCGGTCTCCGGAAGCGGATTCGCGAAGCCTTACGTCGGGCGCGGAGTAGCTTTCGCCGACTTCGACAACCACGGCTCGGTGGATGTTGTGGTCGGAAACAACGGGTCTGCGCCGCTGTTGCTTCACAACGACGGGTCGACGGGTTCCGGTCCCCACAATCATTCGGTCAGTTTTAAGCTGGTGGGCACACGCAGTAATCGGGATGCCATGGGAGCCCGTATCAAGCTGCGGGCGGGAGGCTTCTCACAGATTCGCGAGATCGAGGGTGGTGGCAGCTTCATGTCGCAAAGCGATTTGCGGGCTCACTTCGGGCTGGGAAGTAGTACCCATGCCGACGAGGTTGAGGTCCGTTGGCCGAGCGGCGTGTATCAGCGCTTTCGCAATGTAGCCAGCGACAAATTCTACGTCATTGTCGAAGGAAAAGACCAGTTGCAACTCCAGCGATTCGCTGCCACTACCGAGCGGCAGCATGCCGGGACGTCAGTCCGCCGAGAAGTCGGCAGCAATCTCGTCAACGCTGAGGGTACGCGCCTTGAGTGCGCCCAGGGCCGCTCCGCCCATGAGCCAGATCGCGCCCAAAGTCAGGGCCAGGCGGGGCAGGCTGAGCCAGATGGCCAGGCACGTGATGAGTCCCCCGAGCGGAGCCGCGGCGTCGCGCCAGAATCTCCGGTCGGGGCCGCCGTTCAAGTAGAACTGCCAGAAGGCCGCAAGGTCCACGGCCATGTAAGCCGCGAAGGCGCCCGAGTTCAGCACCTCTGACGCTTTCTCGAAGTTCAGCACGCCTGAGACGGCGAAACTCAGCACGCCGATCAAAATCAAGCCCAAGACGGGCGTGCCGCGGCGCAGGTTCACGCGGGCGAAGGCACGCGGCAGCACGCCGTCCCGGCCCATGCCGAACAGGATGCGCGCCGCCGCCACTTGGCCGCTAAGCGCCGAGCCGAAGCAGGCGACGATCAGCACCAGCGCCATGGCGTGAAACAGCGGAGCGCCTCCGACGCGTCCGTAGACGTCCATAAAGGCGGTCTCAGCGTTGGGAAAGGTGCCGTATTGGGGCCACACCTGGTGGGCCAGGTACACTTGGGCACCGCTTAGCAGCGCGGTGATGATCACCACCAGCACCACCGCCAGCAGCACGTTGCGGCGCGGGTTGTGAACGTCCTCCGCCAGCGTCGTGACGCTGTCGAACCCGATGTAGGTCAGCGCCGCAAAAGACATGGTGGTGGCGAAGGCCCGCAGGTTGAAGGTATGGGGATTCCAAAACGGGGCGGTGGAGAAAACACCGCCGAGGCCCTGCGTGTGGAAGAGGTAGCGCACCGCCAACACGGCGAAAATGGCGATCACCGCGCACATGCCGGCCAGCATCAGTTCGTTGGCGCGCGCCGTCCAGCGGATGCCGCAGAGGTTGAGCACCGTGATCAGCACGGCGAATCCCAGAGCGGCCAGGCTGTAAGGCAGGGCAGGGAATTCGCGGCGCAGGGTCACGGCCCCGAAGATCACGTTGATCAGGGGCATGAAGATGTAGCCCAGCAACATGGCCCAGCCAGCCAGGAATCCGGCAAAAGGGTTGATGGCCCGGGCGGCGTAGGTGTAAGCAGAGCCCGCCGCGGGATAGAGCGCCGCCAAGCGTCCATAGCTCACGGCGGTGAGCAGCGCCGGCACCATGCTGACCAGCAGAGTGTCGGCCACGTGCCCGCCGGAGAGCTTCTCGGCGATGCCGTAGACTGTCACGGCGGCGACGGGCTGGACAATGACGATGCCGTAGAAGATCAGATCGCCGAGGCCGAGCACCGGCCGCAGGTGTGGGCGGGCGGCGTGGGTCTCGGCCCGAATCAGGGGTTCATCCAACGACTTGACCTCGCAGGGCGGCTCAGTAGCGTTACATTCGGCTTCGTCCGGCGAACGCTTAGTATCGCACGGTTGTCGCGGGTCAGGAGCCTGACGAGCCCCAGCGGGCCGTCGAGCACGGCGAAGGCGAGCTCCTGACCTTCGAACAGAATCTGTAAGTCTATACCACAGTGAGTGGCGATCCACGAGAAGCCCAGGGAATGGGCCTCGAGCCAGACTGAAGCTGGCTGCAGTTCCAAGACTACAGCGAGACCGGGTATGCGTCTGCTCAGGTATGGTGCGATTCTTGCGGAGATGGAGAAATCGATGCACCGAAGCGGCGAGCCGTCCGACTAGTATATCGTTTCATTAAAGTATATCCATATTATTGGGTGAGGGCTGTGAGCGCCTCGAATTGCTTCCAACGGTGAACGACCGGGCAAGCATTAATTTCCGTGATGCCCTGGAGGATGCGGTCATGGAGTTCCTCCCACGAGTGGACCCGAATATGTCGCAGGAAAGTACGTGCCATTTTGCCGAAAAGGGTCTCGGCGATGTTGAGCCAAGAACCGTGAGTAGGCGTCAGGACATACTTGAAACGGTTCGGTCGGGTTGCTAAAGAGCATTACATAATATAGTGACAACTGCGACTATTTCCGCTATACTCTCTGGCATGGGACATCCAGCCGGAGTTAAACGCGATCGAGTGAAATTAGAGCAGCGACGCCTGAAGGCGGCCAAGTGGCTCAATCGGGGTCTGGCGGAAGCGGAAGTGGCCCGCCGGGTCGGAGTGCATCGCCAGTCGGTTAACCGTTGGGCGCGGCAGTTGGAGCAAGGTGGTGCCGAGGCTTTGAAGCGCACGCCTCGGGCGGGCCGGCCACCGAAGCTCACGGCCGCCGATCGCCAGCGCATGGTGCAGGGCTTGAAGCGGGGCCCGGAGGCCTTGGGGTACGGCACCAGTCTCTGGACCGCTTGGCGGGTGGCCGATCTGATCGAGCGCGAGTGTGGCGTGAAGTATTCCACGGTGCACACCTGGCGCCTGCTGCGCGACTTGGGTTGGACCCCGCAGCGGCCTGCGGGTCGGGCCTTGGAACGGAATGAGGCGGCCATTCGGCGCTGGAAACGCCAGCGCTGGCCGGAGTTAAAAAAAACGCTAAAAAACGAGGCCAAACCATCGTTTTCGTTGACGAAAGCGGATTGAGCGAACGGCCCCACCGGGTGAAGACTTGGGCACCCCGGGGCCAGACGCCGGTGCTCCAATTCCACTTCAACTGGAAGACGCTCTCGGTCATGGCGGGGATCACGTGGTGGAACTTCTATTTCAAACTGTTTCCGGGGGCCATCAAGGGGCCGCAGATCATCGAGTTTCTGCAGCACCTGATGCGGCACTTGCGAAAACCGCTGCTGGTGATTTGGGACGGACTGCCCGGCCATCGCAGTGTGCTCGTCCGCGACTTCGTCGCTGCCCAAGGCAACCGGCTCACCCTGGAGTGGCTGCCCGCGTACGCACCCGAATTGAATCCGGTGGAACATATCTGGGGCTATCTCAAGCAAAACGAACTGCCGAACCTCTGTCCGCGCGACCTGAGCGAACTGAGTACGGCCGCCTGTGCGGCCCTGCGGCGCATGCGGCGTCGGCCCACGCTGGTCACGGCATTCTGGAAGCAGGCCGAGCTGTTCTAATGTCACTATATTATGTAATCCTCTTTAAATAGGCCTGGGTTTCTTTCGACAAGTGCGCGGAATGGTTGTCGAGGACGAGGCGAAGGGTACAATCCTTGGGGTAGTAGGCATCCAAGTCTCGCAGTAAGGCAATGAACTCCCGGCTGCGATGACGGCGCTCGACCCGACCGGTGACGTGCCCCGTATGCAGATCCAGGGCGGCCAGAATGGAGCAGGTCCCCAAGCGTTGGTACTCATGATCGCGGGCCACGGTCGGATGCTTTCCGGGCACCGGAGGCAGGTCCGGCGCCGTGTTGGAGATAGCCTGCACCCCCGGCTTTTCATCCACCGAAACCGTGACCACTTTCATCGAGGGTACCCCTGGCCCTCCGGGCTCATTTTGCAGGGCCACTTCCTGATACACCAGCAGGACCTCCCGCATCTTGCTCTCAAAAGCCGGATCGCGGCGTTGCAGGTAATAGGTAACCTTGTGCGGTTGCAACGGCTGTGCGGCCAAAATCCGATGGACCGTCGCCTTGGAGGCCCGGGCCAAGGACGGATGTCCGGCCGCCGCCGCCTCCCGGCGTACGTGTTGGGCCAAGGCTTGCCGCGTCCAAAGCTCGGCGGCGTAGCCGAAGTCCTTCGGTTTGGAGCAGGCCACATGAACCACCCAAGCTCTGGCCTCTTCCGTCAACTTCGGGAGACTGCCATGCGGTGTATCTTGGAGGCCGGCGGCCACCCCGACTTTCAACGCCCGGCTGACCCACTTGGCCACGCTCTTCCGAGTCAGTTGCACCGCGCGCATGATGGCGGCGATGCTTTCACCCGTCTGGTACAGCCACAAAACCTGAGCGCGCTGGACGTCACGCCGCGGAGCCGTATGCGACTTGCGCAACCGCTCCAGCAAATCCACTTCGTTGGGCAACAACACCAAAGGAGGGCGAGTCGATCTTCTGGGCATGCTTCGAGCATAGCATATTTCTCATCCTGATCGATATCTTTCACTGAAACGATATACTAGATCGTGGCAATTGCGAAGATCGCCCTCGCTCGCGTCGAGGATTATATTCAAATCGAGCACGACGGCTCTATCAGCTTCGACCCCTCAAACCTCCGCGCAGCGGCGGCAGCACGAATCACCGTAACCGTGAGCGAGCACACCGAGGGGATAGGGAAGGATGCCGTGAGCAGGTGGACTCAAGCTTCGGCAAGGCTGGCGTGGCCGTTCTCGCTTCAAGCGCTAGCGCCATCGCGCTCCTCTCCACTGGCAAGCTCCTGATCATGAGCGCCTTCAATTCGCTGGTGCCTAGCAGCACATCTTCCGGCGCCATCATGCGCTACAATTATGGTTCATGGACAGAGGGAGAGTTCGAGGCTTCCGGCCTCCATAAGGAGACGATCTTCGGCCAGCCGCCAACCCATTCGATCTTACCGATCTGAAGGAAGGGCCGGCCGGTGTCAGCTTTGTAGGCGTGGAAGAAGATGTAGTCGCCGGAGTGATCATGCAAGACTGAGTTGTGGCCCGGCCCTCGCCATTCGTTGCTGCCTTGTTGGATCATCGTGCCGCCACCCTCGAGCATCGCCTTTTCGTCGCGGTCTGCGTATGGTCCCATGACCTGCCGGCTCCTCCCGACTCGAATGTTGTAGGTGCTGGCTGCGCCCCTGCAGCAGAAGTCGAAGGAGGCGAACAGATAGTAGAAACCTGCATGATGAAAGATGTACGGCCCCTCGATTGAGCCAAGGATCGGAGAGTCTCTCGGTCGCTGCGCGAGTGAATACAGATGCGTATCCTCGGCGGATCGCTCGCCCGTCGCCGGGTCGAGCCGTACCATCTTGATTCCACTCCAGAAGCTACCAAAATCCATCCATACCCAATTCTGACTGCTAACAATCACGTTGGGGTCGATGGCATTCCAATCGTCTGTCGGAAATGATTCGATCACCTTTCCCTCATCCGTCCATCGGTAGTCTTTGCGGGTCGAATCGAGCGTCGCGTTGGTGGCGTGACCAATGAGCGACCTGTTCTTGCCGAATGTCGATATGGCGTAGTACAAGTGCCACTTCGACCCGAAACGGGCAAGGTCGGGAGCCCACGCGCCTTTCGACTCCGGGATTTCCTCGTGAATCCAGGCAGGTGGCTCTTCGAACACGGTGCCACACAGCGACCAGTGCTTAAGATCGCTGGAGCAACGGATCGGGAGGAACCCGTTCCGCCCTTCCGCGCTCGTGCAGAAGAGATAGTATTTCGAATTCTCGCTCGCGATGTGCGGATCGTGACAGGACAGGTCTCCTGTCAGGTGTGGGCTAGCGTCAGAAGCGGGACCAGGAACCGAGAGGTTCGCGAAGAGCACCCCAACGGTTGCCACTTGTGTAAGTTTTGCGGCGAAGGATCTCATCTAAACTTAGAATGGCTCAGGAACACTCTCAACGGACTCCGGACGAAAATTCTCGGTTGCGCTTTCCATAAAGCGTACGTAGCACCGCTTCAGTCCCCGCGTGAGAGGCACTCGAGATCGATCTTTCCAGTAAATCTTCGATCGACTCCCGTGGCCGATTCTTGAGGGTCACCCTGAACTGCCCATGCGACGTGGCTGGACATTGTCCTTTTCTGGGGTCTTTGGTAATTTGCTCGGCGATTTGCTGCCTCCGCCGATTTCCACACATACAGGTCGGCAGCGTCCAAAGCAGCGAACTCACGGGAATCCCCTGGTCATCCACGTGCTCAGCCATCACGTTCACAAAATCAAACATAAGCGGGATCGGCTTGCAGGGCTTTTCGATCGATTTAGAAAGACCCACCCCGACGAAATGAAGTTTGCGGGCCATGTGGCCTTCAGGCATCCTCCCTTCTATCTTCAATCCTACTCTAGTTGCCGGGAACGGCTCGTGCCTAGTCCACATCGTAGGCGAAATCTGCGCACCAGCCGCCTTCCGAAAGTACCAGCCCGGCCGGGAGCGCGCACCGGACTGTACCACTTTGTCGATCTCTTTATCGCGCTCCCAGGCTTCCGTACAAGGCGTTCGGGAACCAACAATCATCATGCTCCCAAGGTCAGGCCCCGGACATGAGTCGCTCGATCATCGCCATTCGGGCTCGATCTTACACCGCGAACTCGAGCTGCACGTCGGAGAGATGGAAATCGGTGCGGAGCCGGCGGCACTCATCCCCTCGTGAGCAGCAGCGGATACGCCGAGTGGAGTCTCTTATGGCAGGCCTCCGTGACTGAACTTGGCTGCGGTTGAGACAGGGCCTGGCGACATTAAATTCAAACCTCGCGACAGCCCCTTTAGCCGTAACCGCGCGATTCAGTCGATTGACTTCCGGCCAGCGCGGCGCTACCGTAGCGCTGAAACGATGCCGCCGGAAGGAGGAGAGTCTCATGAAACCGATGCCCTCAAGGAAACCCTCTAGTCTTTCCGAAATCTGCCATCAACGGCTCAGCATGTATGCGATCGCGGCTGGCGCAACGGGCGTGGGAATGCTGGCGTTAGCGCCACCCTCGGCAGCGGAAGTCGTCTACACGCCGGCCCATGCTGACGTGGTGCGTCATGGCCACTTGTTCCTTGATCTGAATCACGATGGAAAGGCTGATTTCGAGATTGCTCAGAGATCCGGCTGTACCACCGGCGGCGCGCCAGTGCGCAGGCGGCAGGACGCGGGTCGGCCGCCTACTCAATTCGGCGGTTTCTGTACTTCCGCCCTTTATGTGTATGTTCCCTATTATGGCAAGCGGACCCGCGGCAACGCCGCGATCGGAAACGGTTCCGGGTTTCCACCACATCGTGCCTATGCGCTCAAGTCCGGGGCGCCGATCAGTTCAGCCCAGCCGTTTGGTGGCTTTTACTTGAACTTCCGCAGCCGGGGCAGCAATACCGAGGGGACTTGTCTCGCTTCCTGGGGTTCTTGGATCAATGTTACAAATCGCTATTTGGGCCTGAAATTTCACATCAACGGCGAGATTCATTTTGGCTGGGCTCGCTTGAATGCCACCTGCAGCCCTACATCGAGAGTGGTCGCCCTCCGGACCGGCTACGCTTACGAGACCATCGCAAACAAACCCATCGTCGCCGGCCAGACCCGGGACGCTGCGGAGAGTCCAGGCGGCGACCCAAATCCGGCAAACTTCGATAATTCCCCTGCATTCCTGACCCGTCCTGACCCCGCACAACTGGCCTCGCTCGGTGCGCTAGCGCTCGGCGCGCAAGGCCTCTCCATATGGCGACGGAAAGAGTCGGTAAGCGCTGCCAATTGATGGATCGGTGTGACGCTAGGCGCAGCCGCAAGCTGATGACGGTTGCAAAATAGAGTGACAGTCTCAGGAACTAGCTTTGCGCAAGGCCACCGAAAGATCTCGCGGCTTGGCTCAAACTGAGCTTCACTGGACTCTAGAGGGCGAAGCAAAACACGAAGAAGCCGGACCGGTTCTCCGTCGCGCAGAGCGGCGATCCTGGGCGGCGCCAAGGAGTTGGTATCTGGACGGGCAGGGCCCGTAGGGCTTACGACCTTGCCAAAGCTCTCCGCAAGACTTAGCGTATCGCGACCGATCAAATGAGCATCAAAGGACGAACCCGACATGATCCTCAAAAAGGGCGAAGGTCGACTGGAGGGACAGTTCTTCGGCCCCCCCGGCACAGCCACGGTGATCGCGTTTGGGCACTGGAGCCACGGGTTCCATGGGTTTCATGCTCTACGCGGGTCAGCGTCTCGGTGCCCCTCGTCTCCTGCTCGGACTGTTCGCGATGTGGGTGGTTTCTCCGTTCGTGGCTCTCGCAGTGGCCTACATCTTGTCGACGCGCTGGTCGGTTCTAACCCAACCAACGCTTTATGGGTGACGACGGTTCTCGCTGTGGCCTCTTTGGCGATCTACGGAGCGGTCGCGTTTGGGGCTTCCAGGCCGAAGACTGTCGTATTCGTCATCGTTGCTCCCGCGTCATGGCTCCTTCCAGCGATCGTCGTTGCGACAGCGGGCGTTCGTATCGCGGCAGTCTTCCTTCAGGGGCAAATTGGCCGCGAGTCTAGCTTTGAGCCAGTCATCCTGGCTTCTCAGGGGGGCTTCTCGCATCCTTTACGGGCTTGATGCAGATGAGGCTCTTTAGGAGCCGCCACCAGAGTCGTCACTGTGTTTGTTATCTCTCGCAAGTTTCCTGACATGTGGGTGCCAGCCTTCCGTCGCAGGGCCATTTGCGTTGGTGTTGGTGATACCGCCGAATTGGAATTGCGGCTCTTGGCTTCTCGTGCGGCGCTGGCTCGAATGATCTGACAGAGCGAAGCGAGGTCCTGGAGAACAGGTTATTGCAGGGACTTCAAGACGTGGTGCTCCGGCCCGACGTAGGAGTCTTACCAGCACCAAATCGGTTGGTGCCGCGGGACGGAGTTGAACCGCCGACGCCAGCCTTTTCAGGGCTGCGCTCTACCACCTGAGCTACCGCGGCACGGTGCGTCTATTGTGAGATGAAGTCCGACCGCGTGTCAATTCTAGCTCAGCCGTTGGACGCTAACGGACGCTCGGGCTGACTTAAGAGGTCCGGCCGCTACGGGCCCGGCGAGAAGACTCTTATCGCAGCGGCTCTTCAACTTCCTGCAACCACTCAGGACGCTTCAACACCTCGCGCGGCCGCGAGCCGTCAGGCGCGCTGATGACACCGTCCCGTTGCATCAGGTCCAGCAGGCGCGCGGCGCGGCCGTAGCCTAGGCGAAGACGCCGTTGCAGCAGCGAGGTCGAAGCCTTGCCCGACTCCACCACCAGCCGCACGGCCTCCTCGTACACTTCATCCAGGCCGGCGGAGTCTGCATCCTCTTCATCGTCGACCTCGGCGTCACGGTCTCCAGCCGGCCGCAGGAAATCCTCGTTGTATTGCGGACCCGATTGCGCCTTCCACCATTCCACCACCTTGTTGATCTCTTTCTCCGTCACCAGCGGGCCGTGCAGGCGCAGCAGGCGCGAGGTGGCCGGCGGCATGAAGAGCATGTCGCCGCGGCCGAGCAAAGCCTCAGCGCCGTTGCCGTCCAGAATGGTGCGCGAATCCACCTTCGAGGCCACGCGGAAGGAGATGCGCGACGGCATGTTGGCCTTGATCAGGCCGGTGATCACGTCCACCGAAGGCCGCTGGGTGGCCAGGATCAGATGGATGCCCACCGCCCGCGCCATCTGGGCTAGTCGTGTAATCGACTCCTCCACCGTCTGCGGTTCCACCATCATGAGGTCAGCCAGCTCGTCGATGACGATCACCAGGTAGGGCAGCGGCCCCTCGGGTTCGCCTTCGTTGTCGAACAGATTGAGCGTCGACTCGGCTTCGAACAGGCGATTGTATTGGTCGATGTTGCGCACGCCGTGCGCCGCCAGTTTCTTCAAACGCTCCTCCATCTCCACCGTGGCGCTCCGCAGGACGTTGGCCGCGACCTTGGGCTCGGTGACGATGGGCGTGTAGAGGTGCGGAATGCTGTCATAGAGGCTCAGCTCCAGGCGCTTGGGGTCAATCATGATCAGCCGCACTTCATCGGGCGTCGCCTTGTACAGCATGGAGACGATCAGGGAGTTGAGAGCCACGCTCTTGCCCGATCCGGTCGATCCCGCGATCAGGATATGCGGCATCTGGGTAAGGTCCGCCACCCTCATCTTGCCGGTGATGTCCTTGCCGACACAAAGCGTCAGCTTGGAAGACGAAGCCGCGAAGTCGCTACCTTCGATCAGTTCGCGCAGGTAGATGACCTCGCGATGCAGGTTCGGCACCTCGATGCCTACGGTTGATTTGCCCGGCACGCGCTCGATCAGAATCGACTCCGCCTTCATCGCCAGACAGAGATCATCCACCAGACTGGTGATGCGGCTGTACTTGATGCCCGCTTCGGGCTTGAACTCGAAGGTGGTCACCACCGGTCCGGGATGAATCTGCGTCACCGCCCCGGTAACGCCGAACTCGGCGAACTTCTCCATCAGCCGGGCGGCCCGTTCCTTAAGCTCCTGCTCGTCAACGCCCTGCTCTTCCTCCGGCGGACGCAGCAGCGCCGGACTCGGCAGCTTGTATTTGCGCGGAGCGCGATTCAGCTTCGGGGAGGCGCCGGACGCGCGCCGGGCGGCGCCCGCAGACGGCCCGGCTGCTCCCTGCAGGCCGAAGCCTTGACCCTCGACCACTCGGGGCACCACGCGAGGCTCAGGCGCCTCCTTGAAGATCGAGCCGGTGTCATTCGTCTCGTCACCTTCGAGCGCCGCCGGCCTGGGCGGCCGGCGCTGAATCTGGGGTTCGATCGCTTCCGCCGACCCGGACCGCGCCAGGATAGGCGGCTTGCCCGTCTTCCGCTCGTCTTCGAGTTTCTTTTTCAGCCGCGCGCGCTCCCGCGATTCGCGCCGGGCGCGCCAGCTTTCCCTCACGCTCGCCAGCGGGGCGAACTGTGCCTTCAAGAACTGCCAAACCCAGGCAAAAGAGAAACGTGTGACCAGAAACAGCGAGGCCAGGAAGATCGCCGCTGCCACAATCGCGGCCCCGAGCTGGTTGAAGCCCGTGACCAGCGCCAAACCGAGAAGGTAGCCGGCCACTCCGCCACCCCGAATCATTCCGGAGACCGGCGATGCGATGGACGCAAGATCAAAGAGCGCGGCCAGCGACGCGGCCAGCAAAACCACGCCCACGGCCTTGGTGCGAGGCGCCTCAAAGGGCTTCAGCAGGATTCGGCGCACGCCTACCATCAGCAGGACAGCCGGGATCAGATAGGCAGTCCAGCCTAGCCCTTGCAGAAGCGCGTCGGCCAGGTAAGCGCCAGCGCGGCCGATCCAATTATGGACGGCGGGCCAGGCGGAGGCTGACGTATTGAGCGACGGGTCGACGGAATGGTAGGAGACGAGGCTCAGCAGGACCAGCAACCCTAAGGTCGAAAGCAGAAAACCTTCGAACTCAGCGCGCCGGCGTCCATCGAAATGTCTCCCGGTCGCAGGCTGGTCACCTGCGCCACGGGCCTTGGAGTCTTCAACAGCGGACGAGCTAGGCATTCCAGCACCTGGCCTTGATGTGCCGGCGGCAGCCGGGAAGGGCGTCACAGGCGGTCCAGCGGACCGAAGGTCGGCTCATTTCGGCAGCACGCTTGGCACCTGGCGGTTTAAGCCCAGGCGCGAGCGATCCCCACGAAACAATACCACAACCGCGAGGTGAAGAAAAGTAGAAAGTCAAGTCGGGGCAGCACCGGAGCCGGGACCTGCCCAGTTTCGGGATCATCTCCGGTCGTCCCCTCTCCATCGGCCGTTGAGACGCCCAGGGAGGAGGGTGTGAGCCCCGCAGCTTCCTCCCTCCCCGAGTGTTGCAACCGGACCGCTGGCTGAAGACAGGACCGCAGGCTGAGGGCACAATCGGTGCTCCCGAGCACCCGGAACTTGGTCCGGGCCCCGGGCTGTCTGCCACTCCAGGCTTCCTCCTACCCCCTCCGCGGCCCCCGGCTCATTGACCGGGAGGATAAATGAATAAACCGCTTTGTTATCTGCAACATTCCGGCTTTGAACGTCATTTGGTCTCAAAGGCCGGAAAGCGGCAAACCTCCCCGGCGCGGCGGCCCGGAATTTCACGTAAGCGCCTCCTGATGCGCCTCGCCGCTTGCCCCGATCGGCGGATAGGATGGGCCCGGACCGGAGGGCGTTGGCCATCGGCACCCGGCCAGGCGGACACCTTGGCGGAAGGGCGGCGAACTTGACCATGGGCATGGGGTTGTCCTTCGAGGGCCTTCAAGGGCCCTCTTGGGGGCGCCTACGTCGTCCTGTGATGTAGGCGCGGCCGGTACGGCCGGGCAAAGTGATGATGAGGTGCGGGGGGTGAGGCGCTCAAGTCAATCGTGGGTCAATTGGTGGTCAACGACTCGGGATCACCATCGGATTGGGATTGGTAGCCCCGCCGCGGCTGCCGCTCAAAACCTTCCTGTCCTTTGCGAACCTGCGGTATGATGTGGGGACAAGGATGGCATTGTGACTTTTGACCGCATCACCGTTGACCCCAACGTTTGCACGGGAAAGCCTTGTCTCCGGGGGTACGCTTTCCGGTTTCCCGGCTGCTGGGCTTGCTGGCGGCGGGAGAGAGTAAGGAAGCTATTCTGAAGGCCTACCCTTACCTGGAAGTAGGAGACATTGACCAGGCGCTCGCCTACGCCGCGTTTCTCAGTGAAGAAGAGACAGTGGAATACACCCGGTGAAGTTTCTGGTTGACATGCCTTTGGCGCCACGTGCCCGCTAATCATTTGGTAATGCCGACCTGGCTGAGCAGCCAGGCGCATTCGAAAGCCCGATCTCGCAGTTGATCGTAACGTCCCGAAGCGCCGCCGTGGCCGGCAGGATCCAGCTTCATCTTAAGCAGAATCAAGTTGTTGTTCGTGTTGAGCGTCCGCGCTTTGGCGACGAACTTCGCCGACTCCCAATACGCCACCTGGCTATCGTTCAGGCTTTCCGTGAGCAGCATGGGTGGATATGCGGCCTGGTGCAGGTTGTCGTACGGACTGTAGGAAAGCATGTAGTCGTAGGCGGCCTGGTCGTTAGGGTTGCCCCACTCGGGGTAGTCGGTGGTGGTCAAGGGCAGCGACGGGTCCATCATGTCATTCATGACGTCCAGAAAGGGCACGGCCAGGTGCACCGCCTTGAACAGATCCGGGCGCATGTTGACGACGGCGCCCATCAGCAACCCGCCAGCGCTTCCGCCTTCGATCAGGAGACCGGCCTTCGAGGTCCATTTCTCCGTGATGAGATACTCGGCGCAGTCGACGAAGTCGTTGAACGTGTTTTTCTTGTTCATCAGCTTGCCATCGTCGTGCCATTGCTCGCCCATATCGTCGCCGCCGCGAATGTGAGCGATCACGAAAGGCAGGCCTCGATCCAGCAGGACCAGCCGCGAACTCGAAAACGCCGCCGGCATTCCGAATCCATAGGACCCGTAGGCGTAGAGCAAGAGGGGCCGCGTGCCGTCGCGCTCAAATCCTTTCTTGTAGACCACGGAAAGAGGCACCTTGACGCCGTCCCTCGCCGTGACCCAACGACGCTCCGAAACATACTGAGAAGGATCGTAGCCGCCCGGCACTTCCTGCTGCTTGAGAAGGCTCGACTTTCCCGTGACGGTGTCGTAGTCGAAGACGCTCGGCGGCGTGATCAAGCTCTGGTAGCTGTAGCGGTATGTTATTGATGTGTATCCCGGCGTGTCACCTGGAAACGCGGCATAGACGGGCTCGGGAAATGAGATGGCGCTCCACTTCCCCGACCGGAAATCGTAAATCCTCATCTGATTGAGCGCTTCCGACTTCTCAAACGAAACCGCGAAGTTGCGGAACAGATCAATGTCCTGGACCAGAACGTCCGGGCGGTGCGCGATGAAGACTTTCCAGTTCCTCGGATCGGGATCGCTTTCGGGCGCCGTGAAGACCTGAAAGTTTTTTGCGCCCTTGTCGCTTCGTATGTAGAAAAGATTCTCTCGATGATCGAGGAAATAGCGGTGCTGCTTCTCGCGCGGGAGAAGAACGCTGAATTGGGACTGCGGCTCGTCGGCCTTCAGATAGCGGAACTCCGTCGTGTCTGTACTCAGGGCGGAAAGCAACAGATACCTCTTATCCCGAGTCTTGTCGATGCTGACCCGGAAGGTCTCATCCTTTTCTTCATAGAGAAGTTCCGAGTCCTTCTCGCCCAGCGTATGGCGCCACGCTTGGTTGGCGCGTTTGGTGACCGCGTCCTCCGTGGTCAGGAATAGGGTCCGGTTATCGGCGGCCCAGGCTACACCGTCGACGCGCTCCATGGTATCCGCGAGCGTAACGCCTGTCCTGAGGTCCTTGACGTGAAGCGAGAACTGCCGGTAGCCCACGTAGTCGAGCGTGTAGGCCAGCAGATTCTGATCGTCGCTTACCACGAAGGCTCCAAGCCCCACGAACTTCTTTCCCTGCCCGAGTTCGTTCAGATCGAGCAGCACTTCTTCCTTCCCCTCCACGCTGCCTCTCTTGCGGCACTGGATCGGGTACTGTTTGCCTTCCTCGGTGCGCGAGTAATAGTAGTAGTCATCGCGCCGGACGGGCACGCTCAAATCTGTCTGTTTGATGTGGGACAGCATCTCGTTATAGAGGGCATCCTCGAAGGGTTTCAATCCCTGGGTCATCGCCTGGGTGTAGGCATTCTCCGCTTCCAGATACTTGATGACTTCCGGATTTGATTTTTCGCGAAGCCAGAAATAGTTGTCGACCACCGTGGTCCCGTGCCGGGTCTCCCGATGCTCGATCACGGGTGCGACCGGCGGCTGCGGCGTTTGGCCAACCAAGGCCATGTTAGACAAGAGTCTCACCAGCATAAGCAACCCCAAAGAATCGCAAGTCAGCGACATGATTCAACTCCTCCACTTCCAAGCGCAGTCCTCATTCGGGATTTCAACTTTGGCATCCTGGGCCGTCGTCCCAGACGTACAGCGAGAGACGAGTTTCCCGTGGCTATCGTCACGGCTGTAGCCCAGGCGCTCGATCAGCGCACCCGGGCTGAGATTCGAAACCGCGGCCCGATCGACCGGTACGTCCGGACACCCGGTCAGTGCGTACCCAGAAAGTACCAGCCCAGCACAAAAGCACCGAGCGCAATCCGGTAGATTACGAAAGGCTTGAAGGTGTGCCGGCTGAGGCGACGGATGAACCAGGCGATTACGGCGTAGCCCACCAATCCGGATACGATGATGCCGGCGATCAGAGGCATGCGCATGTCGGGTGGCAGACCACTGTGTCGGAGCTCCATCCCCTTCTTCAGCACCGCGCCGGCGATGATGGGGGTGGAGAGAAGGAACGAGAAGCGGGCATCCGTTTCGCGGTCGAGACCGCGGAGCAATCCGGCCGACAAGGTGATACCCGATCGGGAGACGCCGGGCACCACCGCCAGGGCCTGGGCCAAACCGATCCAGAGGGAATCAGCGAGACGGACCTGGCCGAGCGAGTTTTCGCGGCGGCTACCCGCGCGCTCTGCGGCCCACATGAAGAGCGCCACCACGATGAGAGCGGAACCAATCACCAGCGGGGTGCGAAACTCGGCCTCGGCCCTCTTTTCAAAGAGGAATCCGATGATGGCGCCCGGAACGGTCCCGATGATGAGATACCAGAAAAGGCGCCGGTTCTCTTCAGTCTTGGGATCGTTCTTGGGCCCGAGGCCGGCCGCAGCCCCTAGCATCTCGAGCCACATCTTCCAGAAATACAGCAGCACGGCTACCAGCGTGCCGGCGTGCAGGGCCACGTCGAAGGTGAGGTCCGACACTCCTTCGAGCTCCGACCAGTGGAGCAATTGCGGGACCAGGGCAAGGTGCGCGGTGCTGGAGACGGGTAGAAACTCGGTGAGACCTTGAATGACGGCGAGAACGACGGCTTGGTAGAGGGGCATGGAGCTCCTGAGATCTTCGAAGTGGATTTTGGATTAGACTGCACCATGGCGAGCGCCGGCCTTGAATCGATCTCTCTCCTGGTATGGTTTGGAGTCCGAAAAGGGCCCGTGGCGTGCGCGTTCGATCTGAAGTGCAATCAAATCATCACACTTCCAGCACCACCGGCAGAATCATGGGCCGTTTGCCGAGTTCCTGGTCGAAGAACTTGCGCAGGCCCGAGCGGATCTTATCTTTGATTACGCCCCAGTCGCCCACCTCTTCGAGTTTTGATTTCTCAATCGTGCGCAACACCACCTCGCGAGCGCTCTCCAGCAGATCGCCGGCTTCCTCCAGCGCCACAAAACCGCGGGAGACGATCTCGGGGGGCGCTTCCAAGTGCCCGGTATGTTTGTTGATGGCAAGGATGGGGACGACAATGCCGTCTTCGGAGATCCGGCGCCGCTCTTTAAGGATCACTTCGCCTACCTCATCGAGCGAGCCGGTGTCGATGTAGACGTGGCCCACCGGAACCGGCTCGGCCAGGCGCGCACCCGCGCCGTCGAATTCCAGGGCGCTGCCATTTTCCAGCAGGAAGGTGCTGCCGGAGACGGCGTTCCCCTCCTCGGCCATCTCTTTGTGGCGGAAAAGCTGCCGGTATTCACCGTGCACGGGCACAAAGTATTTCGGCCGCACCAGATTCAGCATCAGCCGCAGTTCCTCGATGCTGCCGTGGCCGGAGACGTGCACCGGCGGAGTGCTGCCGTCCTGATAGTGAACGTGGGCGCCACGGCGGTAGAGGTGGTCCATCATGCGGAAGATGGCTTTTTCGTTACCGGGGATGATGCGGGCTGAGAGCACGACTTCGTCGCCGGGCTCCAGCGTCACCCAGCGGTGGCTGTCCACGGCGGTACGCGCCATGGCCGACATGGGCTCGCCCTGGCTGCCCGCCACCACCAGCACTATCTTGTCGCGGGGTATCTGCGCCAACTCTTCGGGGGGCACCAATACTCCGGGCGGGACCCGCAGGCGGCCCATTTGGAGCGCGATCTCGGAGTTCCGGTGCATGCTGCGGCCCACAAAGCAGAGCCGCCGATGATGCTCCTGTGCCAGGTCAGCCACGATCTGCATGCGGTGGATCGAGGTTGAAAAGCAGGAAACCACGAGCCGCCCGCGGGCCTCGGCCATGATCTCGGCGAAGCGCTCGCGGACTCCGCGCTCGGAAGGCGTCATGCCTGGACGTTCAACGTTGGTGGAATCGGAAAACAGCGCCAGCACACCCTTCTGGCCATAATTGGACAAGGTGTGAAGATCACTCAGTCGGCCGTCGGTGGGCGTGGGGTCCAGCTTGTAATCGCCCGTATGAATGACGGTTCCGACCGGAGTGGTGATGGCAAGCGCGCCCGCGTCAACGATGCTGTGCGTGAGATGAATGAACTCAACGTGGAAAGGTCCCACGTCAAAAGGGGCCTTAGGTTTCATCTCACGCAGGACGACAGTCTCCGCCATCCCGTGCTCTTCCAGCCGGGACTTGGCCAGCGCCAGCGTAAACGCCGTCCCGTAGACCGGCGCATCGATCTCTTCGAGGACGTAAGGCAGGCCGCCGATGTGGTCCTCGTGGCCGTGGGTCAGCAAAATGGCGCGGACGTGATCGCGGCGGTCGCGGAGGTAGGTAAGATCGGGAATGACGATATCGACGCCCAGAAGCTCGGCTTCGGGGAACATGACGCCGCAGTCCACCACCACGATGTCTTCGCCGTACTCGAAGAGCATCATGTTCATGCCAAATTCGCCGAGGCCCCCGAGCGGAACCGCCCTCAGCTTGCCGCTGGCGACTGTGCTTGACATACGTTTCTTCATCGTAACATACAAGTCAGTTCTAAAAGTGGCCTACAAGGATCTACACTGGTGGTTGCACTTGTAGGTCGATTGGCTTGGCTACTGCGCCCATGTCGATGGTGACTTCCGGCGGGACATCATCCCATCCGGGCCGGGGCTCGGCCGGACTCGAGCGGTATTTTCAGATTTCACTCTTCTGCACTTTGGCCACCGCCTTTTTCACGCTGGCCTCCACGGGCAGGCTCGATCGTCCCTCCGTGGCGCTATTCTCGATCGTGCTGCTATCCCGAATCCTGGTTCTTGCCAGCGGGCGAAACTGGCGCTTCAGCCCGGGTGCAGTAACCGCTCTCGCCGTCTGCTACGTGTTCTTCTACCCCCTCGATCTGGCCTACCTCGCGAGCGGTCAGAGTCTGGTCGACCGCATGCTGGTCGCGACCGTGCATTTGGTGCTGTTCGCCACCGCGGTCAAGGTGCTGTCCGCCTCGACGGACCGCGACCACGCCTATCTTGCCGTGTTGTCGCTGGTCATGATGCTGGCGGCCGCTATCCTCACCGTCGGAGCTGTTTATCTTGCGGGCTTCGGACTCTATATCCTGTTCGCCATTTCAACCCTGCTGAGTTATGAGGTCCGGCGTCCTTTCCGGCGCGTCGCCGTGCCGGAGCCTGGGGAGGGTACGAACCGCTCGGCCGAAAAGCACGGGTCAAAGCCCGTCGAGGCGGCACTGGGAAAGACTGCCCTCTGTCTGGCCTTGGCCCTGATCCCGGTGGCCGCCTTCCTCTTCTTCCTGATTCCCCGCTACCGTAGCGGCTACTGGTCCCGTCTCGCGCTTCAACCTCAGCGGATCACGGGTTTCACCGAAACGGTTGACCTCGGCGACATCTCCAAAATCCTGCGCTCGAACCAGGTCGTGATGCGCATCACGCCGAAGGGCGATCCGGGGCCCCTGGAAGGTGAAAAGCTGCGTGGGGTGGCTCTCGCGAATTTCGATGGTCAGCGCTGGTCAAACGGAGTCCGGGGCGGGCACCTGATCCTACCGGCTAGTCCACAGCAGTTCCGGCCACCGGATTTCGCCGGTCTGGCCGCGCGCCCCGCGACGGCAGTACGCTATCGCGTGCTGCTTGAGCCGGTTTCGACGGAGGTCCTTTTCGTGGCGGGCCGGGCGCGGCAGGTCATTGCGCCGGTCCGCTTTCTCCTGGTGGACAGGACGGGTTCCTTGCTCGACCCCGATCGTGTTCCTGGTCCCTTCGCCTATGAGGTGGTTTCCGACCTTGGACTCCCGTCCGCGAGAGAACTTCGGGAGGATTCCGCTGGCGCCAACGAGCGGGTCACGGCTGAGTACCTTGAGCTGCCTAGGCTTGATGCACGGATCGCGGGGCTTGCCCGCCAGATAACGGCGGGCTCCGGCAATGACTTTGACCGGGCCGTAAGCGTCCAAGACTACCTGCAGGGACACTATGCTTACACGCTCGACTTGCCGCCCGTTGAGCCCACCGATCCGGTCTCGAGCTTCCTTTTTCAAACCAAGCGCGGCAACTGTGAATTCTTCGCCGCGGCGATGGCCGTGATGCTGCGCTCGCTCAGAATCCCCGCACGCCTGGTGAACGGCTTCGAGATGGGAACTTACAATCCAGTGGGCAAGGACTTCGTTATCCGCGGGCGCGATGCTCATAGCTGGGTTGAGGTGTACTTCCCCGGACACGGCTGGTTACCGTTTGACCCCACCCCCGCCGGCTCCGAAACCGACGCCGGAGTTTTCCGGAATTATCTCGACGCCGCTGAGCTCTTTTGGGACGAGTGGGTAGTGAACTACGATTTCGGGCGCCAGGTACAACTGGCCGTGGCGGTGCAAACGACCTCGCGCGGCTTCGACCGGCGCTTCCGCGAGCTCCGCTGGCATTTTGAGCGCCTCGGGGTGGGGCGGCTGGCGCGATTACAGGACTGGCTTGGCGATCACCGCTTGCAGGCGCTGGCCGCGATCATTGTTCTGCTGGCTCTGGCGACGCTCGCGGTCCGCCACCCAGCCTGGATCGCGGAACTGCGAGCCGCGCTGGCCTGGAGGCTGGCGGCTTCGTACGGAACACCCTCCCCCCATGCCGCCAGTCTGGCCTACCAGCGTTTCCTGCGGGCTCTCGCGCGGAGCGGGTTTGAGAAGGCCCCAACTGAGACGCCGCTCGAATTCGCCGACAAACTTCAGGGCGCCGCCTTCCGGCAGCAGGTCACGGCGTTCACGGAGCTTTACCAGGCGATGCGCTTCGGCCACCAGGCCATCCCGATCGCTGAACTTGAAACCTCGCTCCGGACGGCGGTCGGCGCGCCGGGTCTCTTACACTCGAGGCCCGATCGCGAGCCCTGATTCTCAAATCGGGAACCTTTCGACTCGGACCGCCAAATCAGCCACTGCCTCACACTTGCTCCGGCACCACGAAAGGCGCGCGGTACCCGCGATCACCATCGCGAAGGAGCAGATTCGCTTCGTCGTCGCCTTGCACATGTCCCGTCTTGGGATCCACATTGAGCGTGCGGCCCAGGCGGTAGGAAGCATTGGCGAGATGAACTAGCGTGGCGGAGAGGTACCCTTCCTCGATGGGTGCGGTTAGGTTGTCCTGGTTTCGAGTGCGGACACATTCGACGAAGTTTGCGTAGTGATTGCCGCCGCCGTTGCCACTGGGCCCGGGTTCCTGCTTCCTGCCGAGCCAGGTGCGGTAGGAGTCGTAGCCGTCGATGGCAAGATAGCCCTTCGAGCCGTAGAAGATGTTGCCGATCGTGTCGCTGCCGCCGAATTTGGTCTTGGGCTCCAGGCCCGCTTGGGGCACTCCCTGACTTCCAAATTCAGAAGTCCCGATGCCGGCCTCATGGTTCGTGATCCAGTGCCGAACCTCGAACTCGAGCATGCAACGCTTTCCGTCGGGCAGGTCGTATTCAAAGGCGCAGTTCAAGGTGTTGGGCGTTTGCTGATCGTCAACGAACATGAAGTGGCCGCCTACCGCAGAGACCTTGTTGGGCAAACCAAGACCGAGCCCCCAGCGGGCGATATCCATTTCATGGACACCCTGGTTGCCGATGTCACCGTTGCCGGTGTCCCAAATCCAGTGCCAATTGTAATGAAATCGGTTTTTCGTGAAAGGCTTGAGGGGCGCTGGTCCGGTCCACAGACCGTAATCTACGCCGGCCGGCACCGGCTCCACCGGCGCTGTGCCGATCGTGTCCCGCCACTTGTAGCAGAGGCCCCGCGCCAGGTAGACCTCTCCGATCAGCCCTTCGCGGAGATGATTGATCGCCTCCCGTATGGCGGAGGCGGACCGGCTCTGGGTGCCGTGCTGCACGATGCGGTTGTACTTCTTCGCCGCCTCCACCAGTTGCTGGCCCTCCCACGCATTGTGGCTGCAAGGCTTTTCGCAATAGACATCCTTGCCGGCCTGGCAGGCCCAGATGGCCATCAGGCTGTGCCAGTGGTTGGGTGAGGCGATGGAGATCACGTCGATGGTGCGGTCATCGAGCAGCTTGCGGAGGTCGATGTAAGTCGCGGGCTTGGCCAGGCCCTGGCTCGACATGTCGGCCAGGCGCTTGGCGAGCACGCTTTGATCGATATCGCACAGTACGGCGACTTCGACGTCGGGCAACTTGGAGAATTCCTCGACGTGGTCCCAGCCGCGGCCGCGCACGCCGCAAACGGCCACACGCAAGCGATCGGAGGCTCCAAACACCCGTTCCGGCTGGGTGACAAACGTGATTCCGCTCAGCGCAGCCAGACCCGCGCCGGCCTCGGCGCCCGACTTCAGAAACTTGCGGCGAGTGATATCGGATTCCTGGGGCATGGTCGTGACCTCCTGATGCCTGACGGGCTCAAGCTCTGTGCTGCTCAAACTGATCTTCTTCTTGCCGTTTCTTGCACTCTCTGTGCCGGCAGGTCAAAATCCCGTTTTTCGGAGGAAGGACCGCACTCGCGGCCCTTGTCTTCCTGGTTGTTCTGGTTTGGGCGAAAGGGCGTTGTTAGGGTCCGCACCCGATTCAGTTCGCAGAATGCTGCGCTCTCAGGCGACGTCTGGGAGCGGCTCACCGCCGCGAGGCGAATACTTGGTAAGGATGTCATCGAGCGGCTTGGCCGCGGCCGGCACCGGGTCAATACCCTTGATCAGCACGTCTTTCGCGGTTACCGCGTGCCCGTAAAGCCGTTCATTCCCGTCCTCGTCCTGACGGATCACGGACCCTGCTAGCGACACACCTGCGAAGAGTCCGCGGGCCCTCGCGTAGGTGAGAATCTCGGCGTGCAACTGGATATCGGTCTCAGCCTCGGCCTGACGACCCACCGGTCCTGCCGCCGCTGAGACGTCGGCGCCCAACTTGACTCCACTTTGCAAAAGCTTGCGGATGCCCCCCGCGTTCATCACGATGAAGACGATGTCCGTCGACTGACCGCCGATCTGCAGCCCGTAGCTTCCTCCATAAATAGTAAACATCGACGGAGCGCCCCAAGCGCCAGTGCCGTGAATACGGCACACGAGCGCGCCCCGTCCCCAGGATCCCCCGACGATGAAGGCACCCTTTAACTCGCCCGGTATGATGCCTACGCAGACTGCCTTGTCCAGCAGATTCTGTGGGATCCCGCTCTCCGGCGTCTGCATGATCTCGTTGATGACGTAAGTGGCATTCTCGAGGCGTTGGGCCTCTTTGCTTTTCGCCCACCCGAGCGAGGAGGATGCGCAGAGCAACATTGCGAGGGCCAGCATTCTTTTCATGTCGAATCCCCGTCCTGCCATCGGCGCAAAACCTGGTCTCATTGACCGGCCAGCCGACTTTCTCAGCCTTTTCTCAAATCAACCCTTTTCTTTGCGTAAGAGACTGAAAGCGAACGAGATAGTCTCATTGGCTTAGCCTCGCTCATCTTCGCCCTATGGCTATGATTCAAAAAGCCTTAAGCCGGTTGGCTTCACCCCCTGAAAGTGGGAGTCTGAACCGCATCGCGCAGGTGACCGCGAAAGGCTGGCAAGGCTGCACCGCCCATTTCTCACTCCGAATCGACCTTCTCTTTACTCTTGCGGCGGCTCGGCGTTTTCCGCTGTCCGGTCTTGCCAGCCCGGCGCGGCCTGGCTTTCCGGCTTGAAGCGGCGGCATCAGGGGCCCTAGTAGCGGAAAGTTCGAACGACTCCGCCACCGATGTGGGTGATGCCCCAGACACCTCTTCCGCGCGGGGCGCGCTGGCCTCGACCTCCGCCTGGAGTTGACCACCCGGGAAAGCCACCGTTTCAGTCGATGCCCAGAAATCCGTGCTGGCTGTGGCCTCGGCCTGGACGGCCGTGGCTTCAACAGCGGCCACCGAATCCCTTCCGGCGCCTACATGCTCCGTGATCATCTCGGGCTGCTCCGCTTGCGGGTGATAAAACATCCGCAGCACACCGTTACGGTCACGCTGCATCGAAAGCCAGCCTTCTTTTTGCGCGCGATAAAGAAAATCCGTGAGGCCCTGAAAGCCGGCCCGCCGCTCGTCGAAGTCCTTCTCCACCGAGCGCAATCCGTGACGGATATGCCGCAGATAAAGAGGACGGTTCGGAGACTTCTCGGCTTCCAATTCGACTGCCCGGCGCAGGATCGCCAGCGCCTCTTCTGGCGTCAGGGTAGGCTCGGGAGGCGGCGGGGCCTCGCCGGAAACTTTGGAGGTCTCGACGGCCGACACTTCGTCGGCAACGTCTGGAGCTGGCGCAGCGGCGGGAGCGGGTGCCGAAGGAGTTGCGGTCTCCGGAATCTCAACCCGATAGCCACGGTCGAGCTTGCGCAGGTAAACCAACCCCGCCTCTTCCATCTTCTGCATGAACTCGAGGAACGATCCGGCCCCGTAGTCGCGCTCGCTGAAGGTGGAATCAAGTTGCAACAGCGTGCTCTTGAGGAGCCCGAGCTGCGGCGAGACTTCCCGCTCGGCCAGAACTCCAAGCGCCCGACGGACGTTGGGCAAGGCGTCCGAGAGCGGCCGCACTTCGAGACTGCTGCGCGCCGGTTCCCCGCGCCTGGGTGCCCGCTGCCGGGCGCCGCCGTCTCCGCCCGCCCGGAGCAGATTTTCGTAGGCAATGAATTCGGTACAGTTACGTTGCAGAATGTTACTGGTGAAGGCCCGTCCACCGACGATAAACACCCGTTTGTCGTACTGCTTCAGCTTCTCGACCAGGGCGATAAAGTCGCTGTCGCCGCCCACGATGGCAAAGGCGTTGATGTGATGCCGCGTAAACGCCATTTCGAGCGCGTCCAGCGCCAGGTTGATATCAGCCCCGTTTTTGTCCCCGCGCGGCGTCACGTTGCGCTGCACCATCTGCACGGCGTGCTGGGTCATCTGGCGGCTGAACTCGCTGGCTCGCGACCAGTCGCTGTAGGCTATCTTCGTGACGACCTCGCCCCGCTCCTTGAGCGCTTCGAGCACGATGGACACGTCAAAATCCTTGCTGAGGGTGTCCTTAACGCCGATCTGAATGTTATCGAAGTCAACGAAGACCGCGAGCTTCAGCCTTTCTTCGGCCACGGTCTACCTCCAAGAAGAATGGCCCAGCGGGCCGCGGCTGGCGCGCGCTTGGGGCCTCTAGAAATTATCATAGCACCTTTTGGAGGCGTTCCTGGCAGCCCGTTGGAAAAAGCCAACAGCGGTGTCGGTCTGAAGGCATCCTTTTGCATCAGCCTGCCCAATTAAGCCCCGCCCAGCGCGTGAAGACTCATTTGGATCAGCTTGGTGGTTCCCTCATACGGATCGCCGGGCCGGTCCATCTCCATCGAAAAATAGCCACGATAGCCTGCGGCGCGCGCGATCTCGAAAATACGGGGTACATCCGCCGTGATGATCTTTCCGTTGTCGTCCGCTTCCGAATCCTTCATGTGTGAGATGTTGTAGGCGTGGCGGAACATCAGGATCATGGCATCCTCGTTGAACGCAGGATCACCCGTCATGGCGGAGTTACCGAAATCCGGCAGGGCGCGCAGATA
The DNA here is from genome assembly GCA_036521995.1 of Terriglobia bacterium. Taxonomy (GTDB): domain Bacteria; phylum Acidobacteriota; class Terriglobia; order UBA7540; family UBA7540; genus Gp13-AA77. Next base: position 54,431 of record DATDGR010000181.1, read on the forward strand.
GGGTTGGTTGGCGTGGTCGATCACGTGCACGATGAAGAAGGCGTCTTCGCTCAGCAAGTCGTCATTTTCGAGATTGATGATGATGTTGTGCCGAGCGCCGTAGTCCGCCAGCTCCGTGAGGCTCTGGGCGGCGCGATCGACATCCGGCGGCGCGCCTCGAACCCCCGCGACGTGGACGCGAATGCTGGGCGACCCGATCGCCACCGCAACGTCTACCCACTGCTTGCCGGTGTCGATGGCCATCCGCCGCTTTTCCTGATCGGGATCGTAAACGCTCTGGCGCAAGTCGGCGGCGATGTTGACCACGTGCGCGCCCGCCTTCTGGATGCCGTCGCGGAGGGCTTCAAGGTCGGCGGGGCTTCGGCTTTGAATGTGGGGGCTCCAGATCTCGATGTTCGGTACTTTGAACCTCTCCACCACCATTTTCGCGAAAGCCGGAAGGCTCATTCCGGGATGTTGCGGATTGCGTTTGCGCTGGAAGGGACTGTCAACGAAGTCGCGAAAGGGATACGAAGAGACGGCCAGGCGGGCGCGAGGCTCGGTGGGGAAATCGAGATGCGGCTCCGTGGCTGCGACCGCTGGATTGCTCCCGGCGGCAGCCGCCAACCCCGCAGCCGCGAGACCGCTTGTCGCCTTTTGTAGGAAACCCCGTCGCGACAGGCCGCCCAGCGGCTGTTTCATTCCAGCGGGCATTGTGGATCCGTTGCTCATTCCAGGCCTTCCTTTCCACATCGGGTTTGCCATATTAAAGCGTCTTGGTCACGATCCTCAACGACCGTGGGTGGTCCGGATCGATTCCCTTGACCTCGGCCAGCAGTGCCGCAAAGATCTGGCCTGGGATGATGTACGGGATCGGCGTGTAGATCTCCGGAATCTCTCCTGGTATCCGGATCACGCGGGTGGCACTGGGCACTTTGGCTTCGGCCGCAGTGATGGCGAGCGTCTCGGCCCCGAGGCCGTGTAAGCGCCGCATCAGTTGGCTGGTGTCGCGAAACGTCCGCCCGGGCGGCATGAAGAGCACCACGGGAAAGTTGGGTTCCACCATGGCGATGGGTCCGTGCAAAAAGTCGGCCGAGGAGAAGCGCTCCGCCACCACGTAGCAGGTCTCCATCAGTTTCAACGACAGTTCGAAAGCGTTGGCGTAGTTAAGCCCGCGCGCCACCACAGCGCACTGCCGCATGTAGCGGTAGCGCTCCACGAGGCCGCGGATCTCTTCGACCAGACCCACGGCCTGGCGCGCGCGATCGGAGATATCGCTAATGGCAGGCAGCGTAAGCTGATCCCCGAGCGCAAACGCGAGCAGATAAAGCAGCATGAGCTGGCCGGTGTAGGTCTTGGTGGCCGCCACCGACTTCTGGCGCCCTGCCCGCACCAGGAAGAGCTCGTCCACGGCGTGGGCCATGGGCGAGTCGGCTTCGTTCGTGACGCCCACGGTGTAGGCATGCCGGCGGCGGGCCGATTCCAGCACCAGGTTGATGTCGGTACCGGCGCCCGACTGGGAAATCCCGATCACGAGGGCGTCCCGCAGATCGAGTTTGGCGTGGTAGAGCGTGTGCAACGAGGGCGCGGCGAGGGAGACAGGAATCCCCGTGGTGAGTTCGAGCAAGTAACGCCCGAAGACAGCAGCGTTGTCAGAGGTTCCTCGTGCCACCAGCACGATCAGGCGGAATTTGCCCTTGGCAAAGCGCCGGAACCCTTCGGCATGCTGGCGCTCGGCGCGGAAGGTACGAGCCAGCGCCTGGGGCTGCTCGAGAATTTCCTGCATCATTTTGGACATCGTTTGATCCCTGTTGATCACGGCGATTGGTACACGACCCTGCCGCCCACAATCGTCATCATCGCCTTGAGGTTGCGAATCTTCTCCGGCGCAATCTCGAACGGGTCCTCGGAGAGCACCACCACATCGGCGAGCCTGCCGGGAGCGAGCGTTCCCTTGTCATCCTCTTGAAAAGCGGCGTAGGCGCTGCCCTGGGTGTAGGCGCGCAGGGCTTCGTCGACGGTGAGGCGCTGCTCCGGGAACCATCCGTCGGGATGCTTTCCGTCCAGCGTGGCGCGCGTGACGGCGGCACAGACGCCGAGCAGGGGATTGAGCGGCGCCACCGGCCAGTCCGTGCCGAAGGCGAGCGGCGCACCGGCGTCCAGCATTGAGCGCCAGGCGTAGCTGGAACGGGCACGCTCACGGCCGATCCGTTTCTCCGCCCAGCGGCCGTCGTCGATAGCGTGATAAGGCTGCATACTGGCCACGATCCCGAGCTGGCCGAAGCGCTTGAAATCCTGCGGCCGTATGTGCTGGGCGTGCTCGATGCGGAAGCGATGTAGGCGGGTATCTTCGCCGCCCGCGCGTGTGTAGATATCGAGCATCTCGGCGATGGCGCGGTCGCCGATGGCGTGCACCGCCAGTTGAATTCCGGCCGCGTCGGCGCCGCGCACCGCCTCCTCCATCTTGGCGGGAGGAGACATCATGGGCAGCGACATGCCGTAATTGGAGGCGTCGTCGGTGTAAGGCTCAAAGAACCAGGCGGTGCGCGATCCGAGCGAACCGTCAGCGAAGCCCTTGACGGCCCCGAGCTGCAGCCACTCGCTGCCCAGGCCGTGCCCGATCCCCGCGTTCGCCAGCCGCTGCCATTCCTCGATAGGCGTGATCTCGTAGAAGCGGCAGGTGAGCCAGCCCGCGCTTTCGGCGCGCCGCAGCAGCCGGATTTCGCCCGTGAAGCTGCCGTTGGGCGTGTCACCACCAAGAGCCATGTCCTCCACGGAGGTCACGCCTACCCGGCGCGCTTCGGCCAGGCCCGTCTTGATCGCTTCCTCGAACTCGGCCTCGCTTGGATTCGGAATCGCCCGCTCGATCAGGCCCTGAGCCGCGTCCTTGAATACGCCGGTCGGCTCGCCGGTCTGCGGGTCATGGACGATCACGCCGCCGACCGGATTCGGCGTCTCGCGCGTGATCCTGGCCAGTTTGAGCGCCAGGGAATTGGCCAGACCGGCGTGCCCGTCGTAGCGGCTGATATAGATCGGATTGTCCGGTGTTACCGGATCGATGAGCGAACGCGTGGGGAGCTTCGCGTCCGGCCAGGCTTCCTCGTCCCAGTTGCCGCCCAAAATCCAGCGCCCGCGCGGCAGGCTCCTGGCCTTCTCGCCGATCAGGCGGGCGAATTCGGACTCGTTGGGGGTGAGTTTCAAATCCACCTGGAGCAACTGAAAGCTGCCGTCGACGAAGTGGACATGGTCGTCGATGAAGCCTGGCATGGCGAATCGCCCTTGGAGGTTAACCTGTTTCGTGCCGGGACCGTTGTAAGCGGCGATCTCGGAATCGCTGCCCACAGCCAGGATACGGCCGTTCGAGGCGGCCAGCGCCTCGGCCCAGCGCGTAGGCCCGGGCTTTTGGCCAGGACCAGCGTAAGGTTCGCCCGTCCAGATTCGGCCGTGCAGGAGTATCAGATCGGCACCGCGCGGCAAGCGTCCGATGCTGGCTTGTCCGCCGCGCGCATGGGTACCGTTCGAGCTCATCGTCAGGCTCATCGCCAGAATTAGCACTGACACAGTTGCTCGAAAGAATCGCCGCAAGCTCCGAACCTCCGCCCGCATTATTCAGGATTTGCGGCCGTGTGTAAACGAAGAATTGCGGCCTTGACGGAGGAGGCGAGACTTGCCTACCTTGGTTACGAATGGCAACTTTGTAAGTCTTCAAAGTGGCTCAGCCGGTGTAAAATGTCACTATGCACCGGCTTTACCTTCGAGCCGGTAGCCAAGTTATTGGGTTGGTATCCATGGCGATCGAGCGTCTTGAGCAGACTAAGTTTCGGGGAGTCCGTGACAGCGCGCGGGAGCGGGCTCTGGTCCTGGCCGCGCAGGGGGGCGATGTCGGGGCGTTCCGGCAGCTCTATGATGCCTACCGGGATCGCATCTACAACCTGGTGCTTTACTCCATCGGCGATCCTTTCAATGCTCAGGACGTGCTGCAAACGGTTTTCCTAAAGGTGTTCCGGAGCTTGCGGAGCTTCCGGTTGCAATCGAGCCTCTCCACCTGGATCTACAGGATCGCCCACAACGAGTGCCAGGACCATCATCGGCGTCGGACGATGGCCCACATGCCTTTGGAAGCGATTCTTGGCAGCAGCGACGAAATTGACACCAAGCCCCGCTCCGATCATCAACACGCCCGCCAGGAGCGCGAGCGGATCATCCAGCGGGCCGTGATGCAACTCCCTTTCAAGATGCGGGAAGTGGTGGTCCTGAAGTACGTGGAGGGCCTTTCCTACGATGAGATGAGCAGGGTGCTGGGCTGCGCCCCGGGCACGGTGGCCTCGAGACTGAACCGGGCGCTCGTGGAACTGGAAGAGCGCCTGCGGCCCTTCAGGCGGCTTTTGTGAAGGAAGGAGTGGGTATATGAGTTGGCATTTTTTGCTGAGAAGGAAGTTCGTGCCCTACCTCGAAGGTGAGCTCCAGCCTCGAGAGGCGAAACGTGTGGAGCGGCATCTGCTGGACTGCCCGTGGTGCCGCGGAGTCCTGGTGCGTCTGCGCGCCGGACATCAAATGGCGCAGCGTCTCCAGGCCTTCGACGCGGATGAGCACCCGCGACCCGAATTTGAGGCCGTAATCACAGCGGTTCAGCCGCTTTCAAGGACAGGCCGGCGAGCTCCCCTGTGGGAGGACTGGTTTGACCGGCTGGCGACACCGCGGGCGGCGTCGGCACTGGCCGCGCTGGTGCTGGTGCAGTTGGCGCTTCTGGTGGTCTCAAACCGCGGAGTCCTGTTTGGAAAGCACAGCAGCGTCTCGTTGAAGGCAGGCGCTCTTGATCTCGGTGATTTTCGCCAGCTCAGCATCCGGGAACTGAAATCCAACACGCGGCCGCATGTCGCGACCGAGGGTTACGTCTACGATGTGCGCACGGATCCGGAAGAGGGGACCGTGGCTTTCAAGCTGGCCGAGAGCGCGGACCCGTCGGCGCCCTTCGTCGTCTGCGAGATCATGAGTCCGATCGAGATGCCGGCGCCGCAGGAGCGTTCGTATGTCCGCGTCTATGGCGTGGCTCGCTACGATGCCCAGACCGATCGTAAGTGGTACGAGGTCAACCCCGTGTTGAATATCGCCGTCCTTAAACGATAACGGATAACGGCACCCGCAATTGCCGCGCTTTCGCCGTTGCCCGAAGCGCAACACGGTGAGTACCCGTAGGGCAGGCTGGCGCATAGCGCAGCTATGCGATCGACGGTTCAACAATGTGCGTCAAGAATGGAGGTCTCGCTTGAGCGGGAAGGAAATATATCGCCATGCTGAAGTGAGCAGTCGGACCCCGTCATGGGCTCGCGTAGGAACTCGGCCCTTCGCACAGCTTTGCTGTGCGCCAGCCAGCCGGTAGAGGCCGTTCCTCGGGCTAGCAATGGAGCGAACCCTCTATCATTCCGTGTGGCGCTGTGTTAGGGAGGGCGTGATGCCGAATGCCGACGATTTCAGGAATGAGCTGCACCGCTTGATGTTAGAGGCGATGAAAGCAGGGGAGACTTTTGCGGAAATCAAGGCCGGAGCGCTTCACCGACGCGTAGGCGATTATCCGGGCACAAACCACCGGATGCCCGTTTGCTGTGGGGTCATGAGAAAGGCATTCTCGGCCCACTCAGGTGACATAGTCGTTGCAGAGCCGCCAAAGGGCCAAGGAGCCAGCTTGACCATCCGGTACGTGCTGCCGCGTCCCGTTCTCTAAAGGTGAGGCAGTGGAGGCAGTTCTGGGACTTTGTAACCTATGGCCTGATGAGAGGATGCTATTGGAAGAATGGTATCTTCTTTCCCACATGGATGATCGTCCTTTGGTGCCTAGTGGGATTTCTGCCCCTCTTGGCAGATTCCTGATGCAAAACACTTTTTGCCTGCCTGCCCCTAACTGTTACAGTTAGTAGCAGTTATGATGGCTCTGTCAACCGCATAATTCCGTCCAACCGCTTGACGGAGTGGCAGAGTTTGATGTATGCCATTGAAGTAACTATGATGTGATCACAGTTATCGTTACTGAATCGAACCGAGGCCCAGGTCGCGCCCCTGATGCCAGAACGACTTCAATTCGTCCCGTTTGCCCCGTGGCGCGAGTCGATCGGGCAGAGGGGTTCACCATCAGCGTCACCGCTTTTGGCTCTTGGGCGGAGCCTCTGGCAGTGCTTTGGTGGGGAAGCCCCGGGGGGATACGATATACGATGTATCTGTTTAGAACCCAAACTAATAATATTAAGGCACAATTAGACTTCTCTATGTGATTATGTTAGTAAACGCTAGAATAAGTTTTGAGCAAACCCAAAGCTTCAAGAGCCATATCTACAGCGAGATAGTTCACGAAACAGGGTGAAGAAACGAAGACAAAACGAACCCAATCGAACCCAAGCCAGCGTGATAGCGAGCGAGACAAGCCATTTAGAATCAGTAAGGCCGTGTGACGGCGAAAAAAACAAACCCAAAACGAACCCAAATCAAACCCAAGCGGGTGCGGACCGAGCCAAATAAGTCATTTAGAATCAGCGGGCGTCGTGAGGCCGAAAAAACAGACCCAAACAAACCCAAGGGAGCCAGGTTGGACCTTACCAACGCGGAGGGCTGAGTATGGCGAGCCACTATGACGCTGTCATCATCGGGACCGGACAAGCCGGACCGCCCTTGGCGGGGCGCCTGACGGGCGCCGGAATGAAGGTCGCCATCATCGAGCGCAAGTTGTTCGGCGGCACCTGCGTGAACACGGGATGCATTCCCACCAAGACCATGGTGGCGAGCGCCCACGCGGCCCACCTGGCGCGCCGGGCCGCTGACTTCGGGGTTCGGATCGGCGGGCCCATCAGGGTTGACATGAAGCAAGTTAAAGCCCGCAAAGACGGCGTGTCGGGCGAATCGAGAACCGGCGTGGAGTCCTGGCTGAAGGGCATGGAGAACTGCACCGTCTACGAAGGGCAGGCCCGCTTCGAGTCCCCGCGTGAAGTCAGCGTCGGTTCCTCCCGGCTCAGTGCGGAGCGCATTTTCATCAATGTCGGAGGCCGCGCGCGGGTGCCGGCCATGCCGGGCCTCGATCGGGTGCAGGCCTTTACGAACAGCTCGATGATGGCGGTGGATTTCCTGCCGCGCCACTTCGTGATTGTGGGCGGCAGCTACATCGGGCTGGAGTTCGGGCAGATGTTTCGTCGCTTCGGCAGCGAGGTCACCATCGTGGAAAAGGGATCCCGCCTGATCCCCCGCGAGGACGAGGATGTCTCAACCGCCGTGAAGGAGATCCTGGAACAAGAGGGCGTGCGAATACGCCTCAACGCCGAATGCATTCACTTCGACCGTCGCGGCGAGGAATCCATTGTAGGCCTCGATTGCACGGACGGCGACCGCGAGGTGAGCGGGTCTCACGTGCTGCTGGCGATCGGACGGCGCCCGAATACCGATGATCTGGGCCTGGAACAGGCCGGCGTCGCGACCGACCAGAACGGCTATATCACCGTTGACGATCAATTGCGAACCAATGTGCCAGGCATCTGGGCGCTCGGTGACTGTAACGGCAAAGGCGGCTTTACCCACACCTCGTATAACGATTTCGAAATTGTGGCGGGCAACCTTCTGGATAACGATCCGCGCCGGCTGAGCGACCGCATCCGTGCCTACGCCCTCTACATCGACCCGCCGCTCGGCCGCGCCGGTATGACGGAAAGTGAGGTGCGGCGCTCCGGCCGGCCGGCGATGGTGGGCGAGCGTCCCATGACCCGCGTGGGCCGCGCGGTCGAGAAGGGCGAAACCGAGGGCTTCATGAAGATTTGGGTGGACGCCGAAACCAAAGCGATCCTGGGTGGAGTCATTCTGGGCACCGGCGGCGACGAGGCCATTCACTGCATCCTGGACGTGATGTACACCAAGTCGCCTTACACCGTGCTGCAGCGGGCGATGCACATTCACCCTACGGTTTCCGAGCTGATTCCAACCATCCTGGGCGAGTTGAAGCCGCTGGCGGCCATGGCCGTCTCGTCCGCGGGGAGCCAGAAGTGAATACTCGTCCGTCAGTGGTGGTCAGCCGGCAGCCGGCGCACCAGCACCAGGCGCTGATCGCGGGTCCGCTGCGGCGCCTTCGCCGGGCGGAGCTTCCCGTCGACACGGTGGAGCTGGCGCGCTACCTAGTTGGCAAGACGCTGGTTCACGATCTCGAAGCCGGCCGGCGGAGCGGGCGCATTGTCGAGACCGAAGCCTACGTGGTGGGGGACGCCGCCGCTCACGCCTTTCGTGGTCTCACGCCGCGCAACCGGTCGCTCTTCCTAGAGCGCGGGCACGCCTACGTCTACTTCGCTTACGGTTGCTGGTTCATGATGAACGTCTCGGGCGAGCACGCGGGGATTGGCGCAGGCGTCCTGCTGCGCGCCCTGGAACCTCTGAACGGCCGGCGGGCGGAGGGTCCGCAGTCGGGACGAACGGCCGGTCGAGCGCAACCCCTCGATCTGGCGCGCGGTCCGGGGCGGCTCGCCCGCTGGATGCAAATCGACCGGCGGCAGGACGGCCTGGACCTATGCGGTGGCGGGCCACTGTGGCTGGGAACGGCGGCGCGGCCGGTGGGGCCGATCGGCGCCAGCGTACGCATCGGGATTACGCGCGAAGCCCATCGAGTGCTGCGCTTTTATGAGCGAGGCAATGATTGTGTGAGCGGGCCGAGGAGCCTACGCACATAGCCTAGAGCAACGCGCTCATCGGGCGCGTTTCTTGCCGGCAGGCTTGAGCAGTTTCTTCACTTCCTCGGCAATCAGATCGCCCATGCGCGCGGTGCCGACCGGGCGCTGGCGGCCCGGGATCTCCGGAGTGCGAGTGCCGCGCTTCAGGACCTTCTCCACTGCGGCTTCGACCGCCTTGGCCTCAGTCTCCATGCGGAACGAGTAACGCAGCATCAGGGCGGCGCTCAGGATGGCCGCGACGGGGTTGGCGCGATTGCGCCCGGCGATGTCGGGCGCCGAGCCGTGGACCGGCTCATAGAGCGCCTGGTGCTCGCCCAGGCTGGCTGAAGGCAGGAAGCCAATCGAGCCCGTCAGCACGCCGGATTCATCGCTCAGGATGTCGCCAAACATGTTGGTGGTCAGAATCACGTCGAAGGAGGTAGGTCGCTCGACCAGAGCCAGGGCGCAGCTATCGATGTACTGATGACTGAGCTCCACGTCTGGATACGCCCGCGCCACCCGCTCCACCACTTCGCGCCAGAGGCGTGAGCTCTCCAGCACATTGGCCTTGTCAACGGAGGTCACTTTCTTGCGGCGGTCGCGAGCGAGTTGGAAGGCGCGATGGGCGATCCGTTCCACTTCCCGTTCGCGGTAGATCTCCGTGTTCACGCCCATCCGCTCTCCATCCTTGGCGAAGATGCCACGCGGATTCCCGAAGTAGATGCCGCCCGAAAGCTCGCGCACGATCAGCAGATCCGTGCCGCGCACGCGGTCCGGCTTGAGCGCGGAGAAAGGGACCATGCTGTCGAGCACGCGTGCCGGCCGCAGGTTGGCATACAGTCCTAGCCTCTGGCGCAGGAGCAGCAGACCGGCTTCAGGACGGGCCTCCGGCCGCTTGGAGTCCCATTGCGGGCCGCCCACCGCGCCAAGGAAAATCGCGTGAGAATTGTTGCAGACAGCGATGGTCTCCGCGGGCAAGGGCTCAGCAGTGGCCTCAATCGCAGCGCCCCCCACGAGCGCGCTCTCAAAGCGAAAGGTAGGCCCCTTACTCAGTTCGATGGCTTGCAGAGCTTTCACTGCTTCCGCCACCACCTCAGGCCCGACGCCGTCACCCGGTAAAAGAGCGACCCGATAAGGTTGCTGCATAGCTTCTGTCAATGCTTATAACGGATTCGGAGATAAATGGCAAGCTTTTCTTGAGTTTAGCGGTCTTTCGCGGCCGGAGGACGCCCGGGGAAGAAGCTTCTTATGTATAAGGCTATACTAGTCAGTAACTTAAAAAGGTATCAGGAGCTAACCCTTGGACTGCGGAACAAGATTACCTGAGCGCCGGGACGCCGGACTCCTGATCGGCGCCAGCGGAAGCGGCCAGCGACTGCTTGCGGTCGCCCTCGGCAGCGGCCTTGTTCGCGGCTTGCAGGTAGGCTCGGGCAGCGGCCTCAAGCGCGCGCGATGCCGAGGCCCGGCCGGTGAACTCGCGGCCTGAAAAGCGCACCCGCAGCGACACTTCCGCCGCACGCTCAACCTGGATACCGGTGGTCTTGCGCTCGAAACCTACCAGCTCGCCGGCCAGCGCGCCCGCCAACCCCGCTGCCTTGTCAATGGCGTGGAAAACTGCCTCCTCGGCGTCGTTGGCGGTGGCGGAGCCGCGAGAGACCTCGCCTTCGCGCTCGAGCTCCACGATCGCCGCCGCTCCTTCGTTCGACGCCTGAACCTGCAGGCTCCGCAACGTGAACGATTGGGAGACTCCCTCGAGGCCGCGGTTGGCAATCTCGATTAGGTCTTCGTCATAAATCTGCTTCTTGCGGTCGGCGAGGCGCGTGAAAAGCTCATAGGCGTGATCGAGCTCGGGTTTGGTGAGCCCGCAGCCCAGGTGCTCGAAGCGCTGGGCCAGCGCGTGACGGCCGGAATGCTTTCCCAGCACGATGGCCGTGGCCGGCGCGCCCACCGACGCCGGGGTCATGATCTCGTAAGTCAAGGAGTTCTTCAGCATGCCGTCCTGATGGATGCCAGCCTCGTGCGCGAAGGCGTTCTGCCCCACCACGGCCTTGTTCGGCTGCACGGCGACGCCGGTGAGACGGGTCAGCAGACGGCTCGACGGGTAGAGCTCCTCGGTGCGGATGCCGGTCTCGAATCGGAGGTGTTCCTGACGCAACCGCAGAGCCATCACGATCTCTTCCAGTGCCGCGTTTCCGGCCCGCTCGCCAATGCCGTTGATGGTACACTCCACCTGCCGCGCTCCGCCCTGGATGCCGGCCAGCGTGTTGGCGGCCGCGAGGCCCAAATCATTGTGGGTGTGGGTGCTCAGGATCACATCATTCTTGCCGTCGGTCATGCCGGGCACGCGCTCGCGGACGTCGCGGAACATCTCTTCGTACTCAGGACCGAGGCAGTAACCCACCGTATCCGGCAGATTCAGCACCGTAGCGCCCGCCTCCACGGCGGCGTGACACACCTCGATGAGGTAGCTGCGGTCGGTGCGGCCGGCGTCCTCGGGCGAGAACTCGACTCCGGGGATCAGGGAGGCGGCCAGGGCCACCATTTCTGAGATCTGCTTCAGGGCTTGTTCCCGCGTCTTGTGCAGCTTGTACTCCAGGTGGATATCCGACGTGGCCAGAAACGTGTGTAACCGCGGACGCTCGGCTCCTTCGAGCGCTGCCGCCGCCCGGCGGATGTCCTTTTCGTTCGCCCGGGCCAGGGCCGCGATCATGGGTCCACGAATTTCGGACGCGATGGCCCGCACCGCCTCAAAATCGCCCTCCGAGGCGATGGGGAAGCCGGCCTCGATGATGTCCACGTTGAGGCGCTCGAGCTGGCGAGCCATTTCGAGCTTTTCCTGAAGATTCAGGCTGCAACCCGGTGACTGCTCACCGTCGCGCAGCGTGGTATCGAAGATGTAGATGTGCTCGCCCATGTGTGAGTCCTCCTCGCGAAGCGGTCTGGCACGGCCAAGGAGCTCCGTACCCAAAGCGACGGCGAGGATTTTACCTACCGACCGGTTGGTAAGTCAACAAAAAGATTTCCTGCATCTGGCTCAAGCTTCCAAAGCCTGCTTCGTCCATCCGCCAAAGGGCCCTGCCAGTCCGATCCGGGAGAGACCCGTGCTTCATTTGGTGAGAAGGTCCTCGCCGCAGCAGATTTGGCTGAGGAGACTCCGAGGCAGGCCTAAGCCCTGTAAAATAAACACCCGTCAAGACTTGATCTGCTTTTGCCACGTCGGGTTCGTTTTTCGCGGATCCCAAGGCTTCCACCGATTCTAAATGACTTACCTCGCAGACCACTGCAGAATCTCGGGTTCGTTTAGGTTCGTTCTAGGTTCGTTTTTGCATCGTTTTGTTGATTCTAAACAGCTTCTAGGGTTCGTTTTTGCAATTTTTCGACCGGGGGGGTCCTCGGACCACCCTTGGGAGCGCCCGGTCCTCATGGGCCGACGGCCAGGAATGGCTGCGGGTTTTGGGACTTCCCTTCGACCCGGGATGGACTCCAGCCGCGGTGGAGAAAGCAGCACGAATTCAAGTGGTTCTGGCGCCGTGGCGACCATGGACTCCCCGAGACCCCGTGACGATAACTATAATCACGTAAACGATACCCTAGTAGTATATATCAGGTGCTTCCACCCTGTCAAGCACAATCAGCCTTCACTCTTGAGCGCCGGTTCTGCAAAGGAGCTAGAAGGGAAGTGGGGTGGTCCCCTGGGCTGAGACAAGCAGTTAAGACACTGCCCGCCGTTCGCTGGAATTCGATTGTACAGCGAAGCGGTTGTCCTGCAAGATGGCGCTCGGCTGGTGAAGGGGAGGCAGGCTCTGCAGGAGTGCAACCTGCCAAGGAATAGCCAGCCGGAAACTCATCCGTTCGATGAGGGAGGGCGCGGTCGGCAAAGGTCGCGCCCTCATCGAATGGATAGATTTCCCGATGCCTCAGAAAACTCATAAGGAAACGTGCCGCGCAGCGGCCTCCTTGTTGTTTTGAGCCAACAGCCCGCACTCAAACTCAGCCGGCGGCCTGTAGCCGAGCGCGGAGTGCAGACGTTTTGGGTTGTAAACCTTCTCCAGAAATCCGCCGATGCCGGCCCGGGCCTCGGCCAGGTCGCGATATTCCGTCCGGTAAACTTCCTCGTATTTCAGGGTCTTGATGAACGATTCGCAGGCGGCATTGTCCCAGGGATTCCCCGGGCGCGACATGCTGATCCGGACGCCGTGGTGGTGAAGCAGTTGGGTGTAATCGCGGCTGGCGTATTGCACGCCGCG
>DATDGR010000182.1:0-20691 GCA_036521995.1 Terriglobia bacterium
ACTCTGAACGGTCGGCGCGGGTTCCGCCGACGACCAAACGGCCGAAGGGACGTCAGATCCCTCTTCCGTGATGTTTTCCAGAAATGTCGTCGTTGGCACGAAGAAGAGATTGCCGGTAACGGCGCGGCTGAAGTCGAGCAGACGGTCATAATTGCCGGGCGGCCGCCCGATAAACATGTTCTCCAGCATCTGCTCAATCGTGCGGGGCGAACGTGTGTAACCAATGAAATAGGTTCCGAATTCGCCAGAACTGGCACGCCCGAAAGGCATGTTATCACGCAAGATTTTGATTTCCTTGCCGTTCTCAACGATCGTCGTCAGCGCGTTGTGCGCTGAAGTGGGCTTGGCAGAATCGTCCAACTCGATGTCCGACAGTTTGGTGCGCCCAATAATTCGCTCCTGCGCCTCCGTGGGCAGAGCATTCCAGCCGGCCAGATCGTGCAGATACTTCTGCACGATGACATAGCTTCCGCCGGCGAAGCTGGCATCCTCGTCACCGATGAGCGCCGCTTCCGCTGCTTCACCGCCCCTGGGATTCTCAGTGCCATCAACAAACCCTATGAGATCGCGGTCGTCGAAGTACCGGAATCCGTGCACCTCGTCGACGGGCGAGACCGCCTCACCGATTCGCGCCATAGTTTGTGTCGCCATCTCAAAACACAGGTCCATACGCTTCGCACGGATGTGAAACAGCAAGTCGCCCGGGGTCGAGACGGCATGGCGCGCCCCGGCGCGAATTTCGCGAAATGGATGCAACTCCGCTGGACGCGGCGCGCCAAAGAGCTGGTCCCAGGCGTCGGATCCGATCCCCATGATGCAGGAAAGTCCGGCTTCAAGGTCGCGAAATTCCACCGCGCGAAAAATACCCGCGAGATCCGCGCAAAAGGACCGAATGATGGTGCGATTGCCGCAGCCCGGCTTCAGTGTCATGACCAGAAAGATGGCAGCGCGAGTCAGCGGAGCAATGACCGCTTGCGCGACGCCGCGCGCGCTACCCGCAAGTTGTCGACCGCCGGTTGGTCTGAGTGCCATCAGAAGTCACCCTGTGAAGCTGGCTTCACCTTCGATCAGCGACATTCGGACAACCTTGCGTGCAAACAAGGCGAGAGCTTAGCATTGCCTCTCGATGAACGTCCACACCACAGCGCCGGGGTGACGCTTTCGACTCGCAGAGATAGCTTAGTTGAGGCGATCGCGTTCAGCTTTCAGTGCCGGCAGGAATCATCAGCCGCGCGACCGCGGCGCTCGCCATCGATAGCCCCGCGCAGATCAGCATCACGAGCCGGAATCCTGAAACAAATGCCTGGGATACGGACGCTCTGATCATGGCCGTCGTGTCAATATCGAGCCCGGCAGGCAACTGCATGCCCGCGAGCTTGATCTCATTCGACTGAATCGTATGGAGAACACTGGGCGGGATGGTGAGGCGCGCCAGGCTGTGATTCAAGGAAGAACTGAATGCCTTCACGACCGCAATCCCCACCAAGGCAATAGCAAGTACGCCCGCCACCCGGGCCACAGCGTTATTGATGCCGGACGCGACGCCGGCGCGATCCTGGATTGCTGAATCCATGACGACCGTAGTGAGAGGAGCAACGCTGACGGCCACTCCCAGCCCTAGGATCACGAAGGCGGGGAAAAATGTGCTCCAGTAATCGCCTCCCACCGACGGCAAGGCGAATAGCAAAAAGCCTGCGGCCGCAGTTACTGGACCTATATCAGGGGACCCTTGCGCCGTAACGACTGATCAGTCCGCCCGACCAGCGCGAAAGGAGGAAGATCAGCAGAATCAGCGGCAGAGCGACAGCGCCGATAGAGGAGTTTCTCCATCCGATCCAGTGAGCGAATATAGGACCGTGAATGTCTGTGCCTGGGCCGGCGCGCCGCACAACGCGGGCGCGAGCAGAGAAGCTACAAAGGCCAGCGTTGGTGCCCAGTGAAGCAGCGTTCGTGGGATTCGATTCCGGCCACATAGCCTCATGCGTAGCAGAGCCTCCCCGAAGAAGAGATTCAAAACCAACCATGACGCTGATCGGCAATTTCCTTGCGCCTTTCTCATCTCTCCTCCTACGGCAGCAGCACTTGGAAATTCACGTTGCTGGTCAGGGTGCCGCTCGGTAGGGTAACGACGATGGGCCCGGTGGTTGCGCCAGCCGGGACCGTGGCTTTGATGTAGGTGGACGACTGAACGGTGAAGCTCGCGGCGACGCCGTTGAAGGTGACGCTGGTTGCGAATTTCAGATTATTTCCCAGAATCGTAATCGTCGATCCCGCCCGACCGAACGTAGACACGGTCTTCACAAATGGCGCCAGGCCTACAGATACGCCGAATATCGTTCCCTCGTCATCGCCCCCGCCGCGAAAGGTCGTCCCGTAGAAGATGCCGTTCGTGGCCTGAACCAGCCCCGCGAGGGGGAGCCGTCCGTCCGCCGGATAGCCAGCGAAGCTGTGCAGCCGGCCCAGTACGCCCTCGGGTGATACTTCGAATACGACACCACAGTTGCAGGCGCCACCGGCACCTCCGGTCCCATAGAAGTTGCCGTCGGTGCCCTGGACCAGCCCTGTAGGCGACGAGCCGTCAGCGGAGTTAAAGAAGGCTAGCGTGGTGAACGTGCCCCCTAGCGTGACCTTGAACACCGTTCCGCAGCCCTCCCCGCCCAAGCCGCAAATCGGCTTGACCTCTCCTCCTCCGCCGGTCGTCCCGTAGAGGTTTCCGTCCGCAGCCTGGATCAACCCGGAAGGACCAGCACCATCCGTAAAGTCGAAGCTGCGCAGAGTGGTCACCACGCCCTCAGGCGTGATCCGAAAAACGGTGCCGCAGCCATCCCCGCAGTTGGTGCCGGAGCCTCCCGCATTGGTCGTACCGTAAAAGTTCCCATCTGTCGCCTGAACGAGACCTGCCGAATTATATACGGAGTAACCGCCCCTGGGGTTAAAGCTGTAAAGGGTGGTCAGCACACCCGTGGGGGTGATTTTGAAGATGGTGCCGCAGCCACTCTCGCAAGCGAGGCTGCCGCCACGCGCGGTTGTCCCGTAAAAATTGCCATCGCTGCCTTGAACCAACGGGCCCGGGGCGGAGCCATCAGTGCACCCCGACTGCGCGCAGAAGCTATAGAGCGTGGTCAGCGTGCCCGCCGGCGTGATCTTGAAGATGGTCCCGCAACCAAGGCCTGCTGGGCAAGCGTCTGGGTTTGGTCCCCCGAAATATGTAGTGCCGTAGAAGTTGCCGTCGGTTCCGAGAACCATCGCCGTCACAGGGTCGGTGCCATCCGGACAGGTGCTCTCGGCGCAAAAGCTGTAAAGCGTAGTGAGCGTGCCTCCAGGCGTGATTTTGAAGACGTTCCCTTGGTTGTAGGTTCCGCCGCCGACCGAGGTGCCGTAAAAGTTGCCGTCGCTGCCTTGGACAAGGGCAGCCGAAGGCGCCTCGCCGTCCGCACAGTCCTTTTCGGGGCAAAAGCTAAAAAGGTTGGTGAACGTCTGCGCGGCCAGCCCAGACACAGTCATCGACGCAACAAAAAGTGCGATTGCCGCTCCTGCAAGTATCCTCGATTGCATGTTGACTCCTTCTCGGCTCGCCGGATTACTTCCGCGCTTTCTATCGCAGCAGGCCAATACAGCCCCGAAGGGGCGATCCAACTCACGCCGGGCCGGCGGAGGCCCGGGTTCATCCGTCACCGGGATTGTGGAGCCCGCAACGGCGGTCACATCTGCTTTAGTTCGCCCCTTCCGGCCTCATCATTCGAACATCGCCGCCCCCGATCACTCTGGCGTTGCCCTCTAGAGGGCTTTGTCGGGTGGGCCCTTCGGGCCGCTAAACGGATAACAGGTGCTCGTTACTTGTCGTTAGTTTCTCCCGTCACTTGCCACTTCTTTAGTCACTTTTCACTGGGCTGCCCTTTCACGGCGACACGCGAAAATTGACGTTGCCGATGAGCGTGCCGCCGGGCGTCACCACCTGGACTCTGCCGCTGGTAGCGCCGGGCGGTACAGTGGCCTCGATCAGAGAGCTCGAGACCACGTTGAAGACGGCGGCCGTCCCGTTAAACGTGACGCTGGTGGCGCCAGTCAGGCCGGTCCCCAGAATCTTGACCACCGCTCCCACCTTGCCGGAAGTAGTCTGCGTTTCCACGAACGGCCCCAGACCCGCGGAAAGGCTGAAGAACGTGCCCAAGCCGTCCAACTCGCCGCTGCCCAACGCTGTCCCGTAAAAATTCCCATTGGTATCCTGGACCAGCGGGGCTTCGGGGTATCCACCGTCCGCACAATCGGTCAAGAAACAAAAGTTGTGTAGCGTCTCCAGCGTGCCGCTTGGGGTGACTCTGAAGATCGTCCCGGCGGCGTTGACCCCGCCAAACTGTGATGTCCCATAGAAGTTGCCGTCGGTGGCTTGGATCAGCCCTGCGATCGGGTTAGCGCCATCGGTGCAACCGGAGCCGCCTTGCGAGCAGAAGGTGTAAAGCACGGTCAGCGTGCCGCCCGAGGTGATCTTGAAGGCGGTACCACTGCTGTAGGCCCCGCCAGCGTGTGTGGTCCCGTAGAAGTTTCCATTGGCGGCCTGCATGAGCCCGCCCTCGGGGTAGGTGCCGTCGGTGCAGCCGCTTTGCGAGCAAAAGCTGTAAAGCGTCGTCAGCCTGCCGCTCGGGGTTATTCTGAAAACCGTCCCGAAGCCGTTGGCGCCGCCACTGTACGTTGTGCCGTAGAAATTCCCGTTGGTGGCCTGGATCAGCCCAACGTAGGGATACTCGCCGTCTACGCAGCGGCTTTCGGAGCAAAAGCTGTGGAGCGTCGTGAGGGCGCCGCCAGGAGTGATTTTGAAGACTGTGCCATGGTTGCTCGCGCCGCCGTAGTACGCGGTGCCGTAGAAATTCCCGTCGGTGGCCTGGATTAGCCCATTGGGGAACTCTCCGTCTGCGCAATCGCTTTGCGAGCAGAAGCTATAAGGAGAGGTTATCTTGCCGTTCAGCGTTATCTTGAACACCGTACCCGCACCGTTGGTCCCGCCCGCTTCCGTTGTGCCGTACAGGTTGCCATCGGCGGCCTGGATCGGCGCAGTGTAGGGACCAGCGCCCTCGAAGCAGCCGCCTGGCACGCAAAAGTTGTAGAACGTTGTAAAGGTGCCACTCGGGGTGATCTTGAAGATCGTCCCCCCGCCGTTGAGGCCGCCCGTGTATGTTACTCCGTACAAGTTTCCATCGGTGGCCTGTGTCGGCGGCCCTTCAATATCGGGGGACTGGCCGTCCGCAAAGTAGAAGCTATGCAGTACGGTGTAGGTCTGTGCTGGTAAGGCAATCGCAGTCGCTAGGCAGAGTACGCTCAGAGCGCAGACTGTTTTGCACCCATTCAGTCTGTTCATGTCTACTCCCTCAGGTTTTGGCTTGAAATCAGCGGCAGCAGTATACACCCGAGGTGCGTAAAATCCGAGTCGTCGCGATTGAAGACCTCTGGCTCAACGAAGGGGACGTAAGAGGTACACGAGAAAACGGGCCGATCTAACGGTAAGGAAACAAAACCAGATAGTCTGGCGGAGAGGGTGGGATTCGAACCCACGTCGCGATTTCTCGCGAACACGCTTTCCAAGCGTGCGCCTTCAGCCACTCGGCCACCTCTCCCGCGAAACGTGCGCGTTCCGCTGAGTGGAGTGCAGGACCTCAGTATAGCAGCAGCGAGAAGCCGAAATTCGAAATTCGAAGCTCGAAATTCAAAACACGTTTTTCGAGGGCCACGCTTTTGCGTCGGACTCGGGTCTCGAACTTCGATTTTCGAATTTCACTTACTTGAATCTCCGGCGAAAGCCCAGCTCCAGGCCGTAGACGCCGTTCTGATCACGAACGCCCAACAGGGACATGGTGTCCGAGATATTCCACTCGATCTGGGTGATGCGTTCTTGCGTCGTTCCGGTGGTGGTGACGTAGGTGATGGTGAAATCGCGGCGGAGCTGTTCTTCGATGGTCACGCGGGTGCCGCCGACGCTGCTGGGGCTCGGGTCAATGCTGATGCGGCTCAATCCGAACAGGCGCGTGATCCTGCTCGAGGTCTGGCTGGAAAGGGCTTGACTCAGCAGCGCGCTCGCTCCCTGGGTGCCGACGCCGGAACGGCCGTTGCCGGCGATGAGCTGGTCCTGGCTGGTATAGCCAAAGGCGAGCAGGGCGAGGATGCTCGGAGTGGACAGCGGCGGGTCTGACCGGTAACTGATGCTCGGATGGTCGGCGGGGCCGGTGACGCGCAGAGTCAGGTCGTAGCGCTGAATTCGAGTCTTGGCCTCGAGGTCGAGCACCGGCTCGGTGTGCAACAGGTTTGCCAGGGTAATGTCGCCCCGCGAGATGGTGTAGGTGCTCTGGCGGAGCACAGCCTCTCCACTCTGGATGTGGACGTTGCCGAAGGCCACCGGGTCCGCAAGGGTTCCGCGCAGGTTGAGGTCGATCGCGGCCACGGCGGTCAGACTCCGCGACTCAAAGCTCACCACGGGCGCCGAGCCCACGTGCACATCCAGGCTGATGGGGAGCGAAGACGAAGTTCCGGGCGGGGCAGGCCCGGGCTGGTTCGCCATCGCTGAGACCCAGTCGACGACATTGAAGTTCTCGCCTACGAACATCTGAGCCACCGTCACATCGCCGCTCAGAGCGGCGCCCTCCGGCGTGCCGCTGAGGTGCAGCGAGCCCTCAAGCACCGAAGTGAACTGGACGGGATAGTCCACGCGCACATGCTGGAGTTCCGCACGCAGGCTGTAGCGTGGATTTCCGGAAAGGGTGACGGAGCCCGTGATGCTGATGGAAGCAGGGCCGTTCTCGGAGCGAAGGGAACGAACGGTGAGGCGATCACCCTGAAGGTCGACATCGCCGTTGAGTCCGGCCACGTGCACAGGAAAACCCGGATACGCGACGCTGACGTGGTCGACATGGAGGGAGCCATACAGCGACGGATGGCTCACCGAGCCCTTCACGCTGACCTGCATATCGAAGTGGCCGGCCGTGAGGATGGAGGGATTGAAAACGTGCAGGAAGGCCGAGTCGATCTCGCCATTCGCGGTCAGATTCAGGGTGGAAGGCGGGCCCAGGTCGGCCGTGCCCGCAAACTCGAAGTAGGTGGACGGCCCTTCCAGGGTGAAAGGTGTGATGCTGAGTCTGCGGCCCTCCAGCACGATCGTGAAGGGCTGGGCGTTTTGCCACTTCAGCTCCGCAAAACTGACCTCAACCTTCTGCACCTCGCTTTTGAGCTCGACCGGTCTCGATCCCCGGAGGGCGCCGGAGAAATCGGTTGATCCGGAGGCGTCGACGTTACCTTTCGCACCCGGGAGGCCGAACAGGCGGAGCCACGGGTCCAGGCGGAGGCCGGAATACTGGGCGCGGAGTTGTACGGGCCAGTCGCCCTCGGTCCTGGCAGTTCCGTGGAAGCTGAGGCCGCCACCAGGACCCTGAAGCTGACCTTCTACGGTCGCTTGCCGTCCTCTCCAGTCGAGGCGGCTGGTGATGCCGCCCAGAGCGACGTCGCCTGCCCTCACTCCCCGAACACCGACGGTGCCCTGTACCGAAGGGTTGTCGATACTGCCTTGGGCCTCGACGTCAAAGTCAAGGGTCCCGGCGAGTGCGCCGAACGGGCTCACCGCCGCGCCCGCGGGCCGCAGACTCTGCAGCCGACTCACATCTTCCAGCGAAAAGTTCTGGCCCTTGGCTTGCGCCGAGATGCTCTTGGTATTGGGATCATAGGTGCCCGCACCGGTGAGGCCTCCATGGTCCTTCACGAGCCCGAAGTGAGTCAGCTTCCACACGCCGGCCGCGCTCGTCAAGCTGGCGTCGAGTGAGTCAAAGGTTTCGCCCGCGTAGCTTCCCCTCACGATGTGCAAGGTGCCCGCTCCAGCCAGGTGCGTGCGGGTGTTCTCGAGTTCGAGCTCGCCCGTCAACTCTCCGGTGAGGGGAGTGGTCAGTCCAAGAACTTCCCGCAGAGCCTGGATGGAGGTCCTCTGGGCATGAGCGGTCAGCCGCAGGGGCGAGTCGGGAGTGAACTTCCAGTTGTCGAGCCCGGCCGTCAGGTCGAGTGTGAGCACACTGTGCGCGCCGAGCAGCCGGCCCGAAGAGATCTTAAGCTGGTCCGGAGCCGCCATCACATCGGCCTCGAGGCCGGCCCACCTCCAATCCTGGTAATCGAACGCGCCGATTTGCAGCTTCCCTTGAATGGCGGGCCTCGCCAACGCGCCCGAAACCGAGCCCGAAAAGCTCGCAGTCGACTCGAGTTTGATGGGGAGCGGCGCTTCGGTGAAGGACTCCGCCGCCTTGCGCCACTCTTCGAAGTCCGTAGTTTGAAGGTGCACATTGAGGCTAGCCGCTGATCCGAGCTGGCCGTTGACCTTCAAGGTGGAGTGCGGACTCTGGAGCGCGGCTTCATCGATCGCAAGGGAAAAGTTGCGGTCGAGGGTGGCTAGGCCCCGAGCGTAGCCGGAAAGCGGCTCCCGGCCTTGGAGCGCGGCCTCGAGGTCGAGGTCGAACTGGGCCTGAACCCCTGCGGTCCTATTGTCTCTGGAGATCCGAATCTTGCCGCCGACACGGCTGGCGAAAGGGAATTCACCCGAGACCGCCAAGCCTCCGGGAACCACGTTGAGGACGCTCGAGAGGTCAAAGTGCTGAAGGTCGAACTCGCCCACGAGGCTGGGAGCCCGCGTTACAAGCGACGCCTCGATTTTGCCTCTTGCCTCTCCGCCGAGCAAGGACGCGACCACCTGCTCGAATTCCAGCCGCTTCCCTTTGACCGAGTAGTTGGCAGTGAACTCGACCGGAAGGGGGCCGAACTGAGGGACCCGGATGACCAGACGATGCCCCTCCGCACGGCCGTGGACGTCCGCGGCGCCAGATCGGTAGACTCCTGAGCCGCTAAGGCTGAGCTTCCCCTCTTGAAGCTCTTTCCGGCGCAGAATCCTGGCAACCGGCCCGGCCTGCCCTTCGAGCCGGAAGGAGAATTGCGACTCGAGGGCCGGCCGCCAATGGAGGGCGAGCGTTCCGCTTCCCGTCATGGCCGCGGACCGCCAAACCAGAGACTCGAGATCGAGGGTGTTCTTGGCGAGCTCAAGCTGCGTCGAGACGGTCACGGGTGGCAGTTGAAGCTCTGGGTTCGACAAGTTAAGCGCCGAAGTAGCGACTGTCCCCGTGTAGCGCGCGCCCTGGAACCTGAGGACAAAGGCCACGTTGCGGGCGCTCAAATCGAGAGGGACCTGCCGGTCGTCCCAGTACAGATCGCTGCGCACCACCAGGAGCCGGCGCACCGCCAGGTCGACGAGATCGTCCAGCGCACCGATGCCTTTGGCGTTAGTCGCGGGACCGGGAAGGTTGGTGGAGCCGTCTGCCCGGGTATAAAGGTGGATCTTTGCCTCTTCGAGGTCCACGCTTCGCAACTGCAACCGGCGATGGAGCAGGGCCTCAGGGCTGAGGCGGATCACCAACTCCCGCGCCACGAAGAGCGGCAGCTCGGACTCCGTCTCGCCGCCGTGCAGCACCAGACCGCGGAAGGTCACCTGGAAAACCCAGGGCTCGATCAGCATCCGGCCGATTTCAACCCGCGCTCCCGTGACCCGGCCGATTGCGGCGCGCGTCCGTTCGAAGAGGGTGCGCTGGAACCACGCCGTGCTCAGGACGGCCACCGCCGCCAGGTAGAGCAGGAGAGCCGCACCGAACAGATAAACCAGCACGCGAACGGGTCGCGAGACCCTCAGGTGCTTCCACCGGCGAGTTGAACCCTCGGCACGGGTCAAGGCTTGTACTCCGCGAGAGCGCTGCCGTAAATCCGCACGTCGCGGTTTAGACGCAGCCTGCTGACCCACTGCCCGAGCAAGACATCGATCTTCTGCTGAGTCAGGATCTCGCGAATGCGATCCTCGACCTCACTGAGCGGCGGAGGCTGGGTCTGGCCCTGCCGGGACAGCTCGGGTAAGAACTTGTCGCGATAGTACGCCTCGATCTCAGACGATTCCACCGTGGCTTCGGGCCGCAGGCGCTGGTCGATAAGCCGCAGGATCTGCTCTTCGGTTGCCAGGACCTGGCGCAGGTCCTCTTCCCTCATTCCGAGCGCTTGCAAACCGGCCTCGAAGGCACCGGGGCTCGGGAACTTGCTGCGCAACTCCGCAAGCCGTTGATCCACCGCGGGGTCATCCGGCGCGACTTTGATGCCGCTGGTCTGAGCCTCCTCTTCAAGCAGGGTTCGATCGATGATCCGGCCGCGAACCTGGTCGAGCGTAGCCGCATCCGCATCCTGAGCGGTGGCATTCGGGACTTTGCCGTCCAAAAAAAGCTCCAGCCGGTATTCCTTGTCAACGTCGCTGGCAGTAATGGCGGCGGCACCCACGGCGGCCACCACGCGGTCCAACGCCTGCCCGCGCGCCAATGCCGTCTTCGGCGCAAGCAAGATCGCCAAGCCCGTCAAAAGCTTTGGCCCACGCTCAAGAAAAACTGAAAACTTGGTAATCGAAGCACCTCCACCTCGCTGGCCGGACACACCGCCAGGCTGGTATTCGCGCAGACGACATAGCGCGGAATGTTCGGGCTGTAAGCCACGTCGAACCGAAGGGGTCCGACCGGAGTCTGGTAGCGCACGCCGAGACCGGCGGCCTGAACGTCGTAGTCGAATTCCGTCGGGGAGTTTTGCGTGAACTTCAGCAATTTCATGCGATCAATCGTGGAGAAAGTGTTGCCGGCGTCCTCAAAAAGCACCAGGCCCAGCCGATTCTGCGCGAGCGGGAAACGAAGCTCAACCTGATTGAGAAACAGCGCCCTGCCCCCGAGAGGAAAACCCGTGATGAGGTCCCGCGGGCCTGCCTCGTTCAGTGAGAAGGCGCGATGCGTGTCTGCGCCGCCCATAAAAAACCGCTCGGGAAGCGGCACTCCTTCCAGAATCTGGTTGACGCCGGTCGGCGGAGGAGTGCCTGGCGTGAGCGCTAGCGGCGGGCCAAACGTCGGTTCCACGCCCAAGCGAGTGTTGCGGGCCAGGACGAGGTGGGGGCTCAGGCGGTAATAGGTAGAGTTCTGAAAGCTGATGCGGCCAAAGTCCGCCGACGAGCCGAAGCCCGTCCACGCCAGGTCAGCGTCCACCGATGAGTAGGAGCCTCGGGTAGCGTCCACAGGATTATCGCGGCGGTCATTAATGTAGCTGCCTCCGACGGTTGCCACCAACACACTCTGGCTCAGCAAGGGCACCACTGCGGGGTTGATCTGCAGATTCGACACCGAGACATGGCGGAAGTTGTAGCGCCCCACGAGCGAAGAATGCGGGCTGTATCGTTTCTGCAGAGATACGGAGGCCTCCTCGCGTTTCGAGTTGAAGGTTAGAACATTACGGCTCTGATCGACCAGTCCGGTGATCCGAAGGTCCAAGCTCGGATGGCCCAGGAAATTAGGAATACTGTAGCTCGTGGAGCCGACCTTTTCGAGATTGGAGTAATGCCCCGCCAGGGTGTAAGTCTGAGGGCGGCCGCCCAGATTGATCCGGTCGACCTCAAACGAGACACGCGGGCTCACCCCGTACTGGGTGGGAGACGGAGGCGTCGCGGCCGGAGTGGTGCTGCTTTCCGATGAGGAAGAAACACTGTTGCCCGGCAGTCTCTGTACATCGAGGCCGCCGCCATAGCCGAGTGTCCAGCGCTTGGCCTCCTCCACGCCGACCAGCACGGTCTTCTCATCCTGGGGGCTGCCGGGATCCTGCGTGGACACTTGCACCTGGTTGAACAGGCCGAGGTCGTAAAGGCGCTGCTGGGTCGTAAGGAGCGCGCTATGGTTTAGCGCTTGCCCCCCCTCGATATTGATTTGGCGATCGATGACGGTGTCGCGGGTGAACTCGTTCCCCAGCACGACCACGCGCCGGATGGTCTGACGCGGACCC
This sequence comes from Terriglobia bacterium, assembly GCA_036521995.1. Classification (GTDB taxonomy): domain Bacteria; phylum Acidobacteriota; class Terriglobia; order UBA7540; family UBA7540; genus Gp13-AA77. The sequence goes on from DATDGR010000182.1 coordinate 11,857, forward strand.
GTGTTCACCTGATACTCCACGTCAACCAGGTGCTGGGCCGTAGGCTCGGAGGCGTTCCAGCTCGCCGTCGCCTGGCTGTAACCGTGGTTGGTCAGATCGGTCAGAATGGCATCCCGATCTGCGCGGGCGCGCGCCGGCGAGTAGGGTTTGCCGGGTTGGGTCAGCATGGCAGAGCCGATTCGCTTCTGGTCACTTTCACCGAGGCCGGTCAGTGTCAGCTTGCCAACGTGAACCTGGCTGCCTTCCTCAATATTGAAGGTCACGAAGAGTGCGTGGGACTGACCCTGGTAGTTTTCGTCGAGAGAGGTTGAGACCTTAGCCTCGAGGAAGCCTCGCCCCTGATACAGAGTGGAGATCGCCTGCACCGAGCGGTCGAGCAGGTCGGAGTCGAAACGTCCGCGACGTGAAAAGACGGAGCCAGCGGGTTGCAGCGCGACCACGTCGGCGAGATCGCTCCGGGCCACTAACTGGTTGCCTCGGAACGCGTACCCGACGAATCTGCCTTTAGGTCCGCGATTGACGGCATAAGTGACGTCCAGATTTCCTTGGGACCCCGATGGCGTCTTCGCGGCGAGCTTCACCTGCGCCAGGTAGTGTCCTTTCTGCCCGAAGTAGTTCTGGAGCGCCTGCTCGCCTTCGACGAGAGTCAACTGGTCCGCGCTCGCTTGCCGGTAGGCTGGCAGAACGCTGCGCAAGGTCGAGGCCGAGACGCGCGCGCCGGCCACCCGAATCCGGATCTGGGGTCCGCGGTCCACGCGCACCGTAAGACGCTCGGTGCCGGTCTTGGGATCGTAGGCGCGCTTCTCAGCGCTGGCCGCGGCCTCGAGGTGGTCGCGCTTCACGTAGAACGCACGCAAGCGGGAGAGGCCGCGCTCGAGACGTGTCGAGCGAAGTTGCATTCCGGCTTTCCAGCCTGCTTTCTTCAGCAGAGTGCCAGGAGGCACGCCGGGGTCACCGGTAAAATCCACCCCCGACAGGCGCGCCGCGGGCCCCGGGGTCACGGTAAACAGGATGTCGGCTTCCTCCGACTCGCGATGGCGGTCTTCCTCCGCCTCGACCTTGGCCGTGTAATAGGCGTTGCTTTGCAATACCGAAATGATGCGCGATTTGGCCTCCGTCAGGGCCTCGGGCGACAGCGGCTGGCCGAGACGCAGGCGGGAGGCGCTCTCCAGCGCGGCCGCGTCCACATTGCGGGGCGCTCCTTGGACGCGCACCACGCCGATGTAGTAGCGTGCCTTGGCTTGAAACACGAGCGTGACGCTCTGGCCTTGAGGCTCGGCTACGGCAACGAGCTCAACGAAGCGGCCGGTGGCGTAGAGGTTCTTCAGGCTGGCGGCAACCTTGGAGCGGTCGAGCGGCTCCTGTTCTTTCTGGATGATTTCGGTCTTGAACTGAGCGGCGGTGAGGTCGGCATCGGCGTTCAGGCGTACCTTGACGACGGGACGGCCCCAAACGCTGTCATCGGCCGCCCCGAGCCTCGCCCCAGGGAGGCCGAGGGCCAGGAGCAGCGTGAACGCGCGCAAGACAGCCGCCGCTCCGGAGATCCAGGCAGGCGTTTTGAAGGAGCAGACGTAGGCTAGTGCTGTGGCCTGGACTCGAGAGTTGCGCGTCATGTCCTCATCGTCCGCGCGCCGAAGCCGTTGCCGGCTCTTATCCTGCTACGTGGCCGGCTTGAAAGTGGCAACGAGCCTCTCGGTCCCCCAGGAGATTTCGATGACGCCCTGCCCGCCCTCGTTGGATAGGCTGATGGTCAGCGCCTCCGTTGAGTCCGGGGCCTGATCGACCTTCATGGGTACTTCAGCCAGCTTGGCGCTGGGCTCGTAATGATTCACGGGCTGGCTCGAGATGACCAGTGTCCACTGCCCGGGCCCAACCAGACGCGCGAGCAGCACGTGCTTGCCCTTCGGCACCACCGTCCCGCCAAAATCGAGATCGGCGTCTGACTCGATGGTGGTGGGAACGTCCGCCCCGATCCGCCACATCTGGCCGGGTTGGATGAGCTTGTTGATGTCGCGGGCCTTGAGCGTCGGCCGGCCATATTGTATCGAAACTTTGGCGTTGCCGATGGTCGCCTCAGCCTTGCCTTGCTCATTGCCGTGCCCGGCGGCATTCGACACGGCCAAGGCGAGCGCCACTGCGAACCAGACTAGACCAGATACTCTCCGATCTTTCATTATAGCCCTCCAATTGGTTTTGCCCCGTTCTTATATCCGTCTTTCCCACCACCACGCTGATTCTAAGGCAGATAGTGGTTTCCCTTCTCGACGTGACTTTCTCGCTGCGCTTCCACAGCCAAGTTGAGCTGCCGAAACTTCGAGATAAATCTGGAACTCCTTGCCCATCAATAATATTCTGGCTTCGTTCGTAATCGCCTAGCGCCCGGGTTTTAAGCCCCCTTTTTGGACTTCGGTCTCCCGGTTCTTTGCCCCAAGTGCCTCACATCGGCTCCCATTGGGGGCGAGATATTTTTGTAACTGCTTTCCAATCTACAACATCGTGGCTTCGTTCGCAAGTAGCCCGCCCGAAAACCAAGGTTAACTCCCTGAGATCACCTTCGCCACGGCCTCGCTCAGCTCTGGCGCGCCCGCGAATCCCACCCAGTGGCCCCGGACGATACCCTTGGAGTCGATCAGAAAGAGGGTGGGAAAAATCGCAACCCCGCCATAAGCGGTGTTGGCCTCGCCCGTCCAATGGCCAACGGGAAAGTCAATCTTGTGTTCGGCGAGGTAGCGCTGCCGGGCAGCGTCTGTGTAGCCAAGACCCAGCACCCGGTCGGCATTGGCCCCGATGACCGCCAGGCCCTTGCTGCTGAACTTGTGGTTCAGCCCCACCAGCACTGGCGACTCCTGGATGCAAGGGGGGCAACCTGTGAACCAGACGTAGAGCAGCACCACTTTGCCCATCAGGCTGGCGGAATCGAGGCTTCCGTCGCTGAGACCGGGGAGTGCAAAAGGCGGCGCCTGCTTGCCCTCCCATCCGGCGAGCTGATGCTGGAGCAGCTGACCGAAGCGCGGATCGGCGCGAATCGCGGCCACGTCAACCTGGGTGATCTCACCGCTCTTCGGATCGCGGATGAGGAATTTGGGCACGCGCGGGTCAGACTCCATCACCTTCAGCAAGACGTCTGCGGCTCCGGGCGCATGAAGATCGAATTGCTCGCTGATCGTTTTGAGTGAAGGTGGATGACCCTCCTTCTCCTGGTATTGAGCCACGAAAAGGGGAATCCTGAAGAAGGCTCGATAGAGCTTGTCCAGCGCCTGGCGCTCGGCGGGCTGGGTGAAGACCTGGTTGTAGAGCTCCGTCACCACCAGCGGCTTGCCCGGTTCGAGGTGATCGCGAATGTAGTTCACCACGTGGGTCTCGGCCTGGAGGCTGTCCTGAGGGGAAGATTCGGCCGGGGCAGCCTTGGATGCTGCGGGCGGGATTTGTTGCCCGAAGCAAGATGCGGCGGCTGCTAGGGCCAGCCAAGCCGTCCCGAGAACGGAGAACTTGCAACTCCGCCCTCTCGCCGGCGCCATCACTTCGACCTCCCGTGAGCGCCGGCGGCGGAGGCCGGCGGACTTGCTTCCTGAAACGCCTGCCAGTGAAAGAGCAGGGCATATTGCATGTATTGGGCCTCGTACTCCCAGCCGTGATCCCCATCGCGCAGCGTGAACTGGTGCGGGAAATGCTTCGAAGTGAGGGCCTGATCGAGCAATTGGTTACCTTCCTGGAAGCCATATCGGTCATGGTCGCCGCAGTCAAAGTACAGCTTCAGGCCTTTGAACGCTTCCGGGTGTTCAGCCAGCGTAATCGGGTTGTTAGCTTCAAAATAGGCCTCGTTGAGGGGCGAGCCGAACGGCCCTTGAAGCACCTGGGCGTAGAACTGCCAGCGGCGGGTGGCGGGAAATGGATTCGGAAACTTCGGGAGCAGAGCCGCGCTCTGGGCGCTCACTGCGCCGAAAAGGTCGGCATGGCGAAGACCGATGTGCAGTGACCCGAAGCCCCCCATCGAGATGCCAAACAGTCCACGCTCCGCGGGTTGAGCGACGGTGCGGTAATGCTGATCGATATACGGAATCAGTTCCTGGACGAAAAAGTCTTCGTAGCGGACCTTTCCATCGAACGAGTTTATGTAGAACGTCTTGCCTGCGTCGGGCATGACGACCAGAAAAGGTCCGAGCTGGCCCTTGGCCAGCATACCGTCGAGTATCTCCTTGCCGCCGCGCTCCGCCCAGCTCCGTTCATCCTCAAACATACCGTGGAGAAAATAGAGGACGGGATAGCGCTTGTTTGAGGAAGCGTAATCCGCCGGGAGCGCCACACAGTAATTCACCCCTCGGCCCAGAATCGTGCTCTGGGTCTGGCCACAGTCCAGCGTTGTGGGGCCTGACGGCTGAGTTTGCGCGGCTCGAAGTGCCCCCGCATTGCCAAGTGCGGCCGCTACCGAAAGCGCCAGGGCGAGCCCAGAACTCTGTAGTTTAGTGGCAGACCGCTGGCTTGTCATACTCACGCTTATCGTGTCGCCCCTTCAAGGTGAAGCCATCTCGGGCCTGTGACCCCAGGTCGGGGGCCCGGGCCATGATAGACCGCGCTTTCAGGGCCGCAGAATGTCCAAACCCAGAATGCTCGCTCACTAGGGTTGGGATGTTGTAGAACGCGCCTGGTCCGACTGGACATAAACCGAAGTCTTGCCGCTCTTCGAGGTCGCCCCTACGGATTCGCCAGTGGCGTGACCGGCGGCGCCCGTGGCGCCGTAAAGGTCGCCATGCACGCGTGTCGCTCGCGACTTTCCATCTTTCACGACGGCTGGTGATGCAGAATCAACGCTGGAGGTCGCGGGATGAAATTCGACCACCGCGTCCTCAAGAGTGGAAGAGGCTCTCGTCTGATTCTGCGCCTGCTTCCCGGCCTGAGCTTCGACGTTTCCGGCGGGCTTGCCACCATCCTGCCCGTTCTTCTGTATGGCGAGATCCCTGGCAGCGAGCTTGGCCGCTTCCTGGGGGTTCGACGGACTGACACCCTTGAGCTTGAGTGGAGTTGTAGTTGAAACTGCAGCGGTCTTGACATCCTGAAGTTCAGGCTGGGTGGTGCTTGCCGGAGAAGCGTTTGCGCTACTTTGCTGCGCAGGAGCCGAACTTTGCCCCCCCGCGAGCGTGCAAGCGATCAGTATGCCTGCCAACGACAGAAGAAGTTGCTTCATTTCTCTCTCCCCGCATCCGCGTTTCCGCTGCTCCCAATTGCCATCGTTATTGTGGACTTCGGGCTTTGCCCGCGTCAACCTTGGCGGCCACAGAATCTGAGGTTGCAAACGGCAGATCGCCATGGCTGTCAAATTCAAGCGCACGGCCCGCCGGACTGACCCGCCATCCGACGAGGAGGCCCGCCTCGGCTGCCAGCGCTTCGGAGACTAAGATGCGATCGAGGCTCAAGGTGTTACGGATCGATACCACGCGCTGTTCGGTGGGATCGGGGCTGCCTAGAACGCGCAACGCGAAATCGAGTGCTTCGCGGTCGCTGGAGAACGTCATGGGCAGGCGGGCCACCCAGGGATTCAGCGAGGTGACCGCGTTAACGTACATCTTGTCGAAGTCGACCTTGCGACGCAGCCGCTCGTGAATCAGGTCGGCCAGACCCACGCCGAGCGCGTTCCCGGCCGTCTCAGCGGTGAGATCACGGGCGTAGATCAGGTCGATCGCGGGCGCTTCGGCAGATTCTGACTCCAGATTCCGGCCAATCACATTGGTGTCCATACCGGCGCCGCTCACATCCTTGCCGATTTCATCGACGATCAACAGCTGCAACTTCGAAAATGGAATGCGGGGCAGAAGGCGCTTGGCCAGCACCAGAAGCTCTTCTTCCGCTTGAACCATAGCTTCAGCCTTGACCGCGCGGATGACGGCGGCCTGGTGCCGGCTGTTTTCGACCAAGGCGAGGCCGGCCAGGATCTTTCCGCTCCCGAGCACCGCGCCCGCGATCGAGCGAATCACGAGCTGAGAACCGTGCCGGGAGGCCAACCGGTGGCACTCCAGCGCTCCCCGATGCTTGCCCATACCGATGGCAATCATCTTGAGGAGGCCGCTCTCGATTCTTCCAGAAAAGCGCGTGTGAGGCTTGATGCGGTTAATCACCAGCACGCCGTCCGAATTCCAGGCATTGCGATCCATCAACACCGGGAAGCCTTCCGGCGTCCTCAGGGCTTGCACGGTTTCCATCGAAGAGCGAATCTCGGCGCCGATGAAGTCTGGCGTGACGCCATATTGCGCCAGCACCTGGCGCTGGCCTTCGTCCGTGGCGCCTCCGTGACTTCCCATGGCCGGGAACACGAATGGACTCGCGCCCTGACCGCTGAGCCACTGGCAGGCGGCGCGTACGATCTCGGCAAGCGAGGCTATGCCGCGACTACCTGCCGCTACCGCAATTCGTTTTCCGCTCAATTGTGAGGGATTCAAGCCAAGACCGTCGAGGGCGGCGAGGACCTCGGCCGCCGGATCGGCGATGGCGGGTTCGGTGGCGGCGGTTCGTTCCAACCCAAAGAAGCGGCAAAGCGAAGCAGACTGACTCATAACGGCCGGGTCGTCGGCGCGTGACCTCCGCGCCGGGCCCAAGATCATCGTACGCTATCCAGGGCCCAGGTAGTAGTTGCCGAGTCCGGATTTCGACGGCGGGCGCTATGTTACACTCCGAGATCGAGGAGAGACGGTGAGCGCGAGAATACTCGATGGTCTGAAGATTCGAGACCAGATTCAACAGGAACTGACGGCCCAGATTGCCGCTCTAAAGGTGCGCGGCGTGACGCCGGGGCTGGCCGCGGTGCTGGTGGGTGAGAACCCGGCCTCGCAGATCTATGTCCGCAGCAAGGTCAAGGCCTGCGAGTCGCTGGGACTCTACAGCGAGAAGATCGAGTGGCCGGCGTCGATCAACACCGGGCAATTGCTCGGACTCGTGGACAGCCTGAATCGCCGGGACGAGATCGATGGCATCCTGGTGCAGCTCCCCCTCCCGCCGCAGGTGGATTCGCGCCGCGTGCTGGAAGCGGTCGATCCCGCCAAGGACGTGGACGGCTTTCATCCCATGAACATCGGACGCCTCGTGGCCGGACGGCCGGGCCTGGTGGCTTGCACTCCCGCCGGCATCATGGAAATCCTGCGCCGCAGCCAGATTCCCGTGGCGGGCGCGCGCGCCGTAGTGGTGGGCCGCAGCGACATCGTGGGCAAACCCCTGGCTCTGCTGTTGCTGCATCAACACGCTACCGTAACCATTTGCCATTCGCGTACCCGTGACCTGCCCGCGGTCGCGCGCGAGGCCGACATCCTGGTAGCTGCCATAGGACGCCCCGCTCTGGTGACCGCCGACTTCATCCGGACCGGGGCCACCGTGATCGACGTCGGCATGAATCGCCTGACGACTGCGGAAGAGGTCCGGCGAGCGTTCCACGACGCTGCGGAACCGCTGCGGAGGCTCGAATCCAAGGGCTCGGTGCTGGTGGGCGATGTACAGCCCGAAGACGCGCGCGAAAAGGCCGGAGCGTTCACACCTGTGCCCGGCGGCGTCGGGCCTCTGACGATCGCGATGCTGATGGCCAACACGGTCCGCGCCGCAAGGGCGAGAAGAGGGCAGGAGCCGCGAGTGGCGAATAGCGGATAGGAGTAGAAACCACCGAGCTCGCGACTGAGAATTGACACTTTGCTTCTGACCTTGACTCAGGCTTCTTTCCATGGCTTCCTTCGGGCTCACAGGCGGCATTGCGTCGGGCAAAAGCACCGTGGCCGCGATGTTGGGCCAGCTCGGCGCCAGGATCATTAACGCCGACGAGATCGCTCATCAGTTGCTCCGCGCCGGGACGCACGTTTTTGACGAAGTCGTGAGCAGCTTCGGCCGCGGAATCCTCGACTCGGCGGGCGAGATCGACCGGCGGCGTTTGGGCGACATCGTCTTTGCGGATCCGGAGAAGCGCGCGACCCTCAACGCCATCATTCACCCCTCGATCATGGCGCGGCGCCTCGAGCTGATTGCGGCCTACTCGACTGAGAACTCGAAGGCCGTGGTGATCTCGGACGCAGCCTTGATCTACGAAGCACAAATCGAGAGCTACTTTCTGAGGGTCATGGTAGCTTGGTGCCCGCCAGAGCAGCAACTCGCCCGGCTCATGGCCAAGGCGGAACTGTCTCGCGAAGCGGCGGAGCGCCGAATCAGCGCCCAGATGCCGGCGGAAGAGAAGCGCCGGCGAGCCGACTACGTGATCGACTGCTCCGGAAGCATCGAGGACACGCGGCGGCAGGTGGAGGCGCTGTACCCCGAATTGAAGCGGCTCGCCGAGGCGGTAGACAGTAAGTAAGCGGCAAGCACGCAGGCCCTTCAGTTCAATCACCCGATCTGCCATTCTTCCCCTCGCCGAACCAGGTCGTCGAGCGCGGCCTGCACCTCCTGCAGTTTCCGGGCCTGCTCCGCGTCGTCGGCGTCCGGCGGCACCACGATGGGCGGAGCGATGAAGATGGCCGCGCGGCTGAAGGGGCGTGGAATCTCGGTGCGGTCCCAGCTCTGGCTGAACACCCACGATCGCAACGGGCGGATGTGAAAGCAGAGGACGGCGGCGCCGGTGGCCTTGGCCAGCATGACGGCGCCCGGCTTGGCCACAAAGCGCGGTCCGCGAGGCCCGTCGATGGTGAACGCCGCGTCGCGCCCGCGCTGGATAGCCCGCGCCATCCCCACGAGAGCGCGCGCGGCGCCCCGGCTGGCGGAGCCCCGCGCGATCTCATAACCGTGCTTCTGAATCACCTGGGCCGTAAACTGGGCGTCAAAGTTGTAGCCGCTCATCACCACGATTCCGCGCTTCCTCCAGAACCAGGTGGCGGC
>DATDGR010000183.1:0-2808 GCA_036521995.1 Terriglobia bacterium
CCCGGACAATCCCCGCGAGGTAAAGAACGGCGCGCCGAAGGGTTCGGGGGCACTGTGGAACAACAACGACGACAACCCCGGCAAGTGGCCCCTGGTCAAGGCGGACAACCCCGTGGGCCAGTGGAATACGCTCCGGATCAAGATGATTGGATCGCGCGTGTGGGTCTGGTTGAACGACAAACAGACGGTGGACGGCCAGGTGCTGGACAACTATTTCGACCGCAAGCTGCCGCTGGTGACCAAAGGCGCGATTTAGCTACAGACACACGGTTCAGAGATCCGTTTCCGTAACATCTACATTCGCGAGATAACGCCCGGAGAGGCAAAAGGAAACTAATCCGGTAACTTCCCGGTCACCAGGCTCCCCTGGTACAGGAGTCGCAGAAAGGGCGGTGCGTCGCCCGGCGAAGCGTGCGGAGGGTTTGCGGACGCGGCCAGTTCGGCGTCTGCTTCCTGCTTCCGGCCCAACGCGAGGTAGGCCTGCGCCAACCCCCGGTGTGCTTCGACCCAGTGGGGACGCAGGCGGACGGCGGCACGCTGGCGTTCGGCCGCGAGTTGGTATTGACCTCTTTCAAAAGCGATCCTGCCGGCGAGGAACTGTACCCAGGGGTTGTCACTGGCCAGCTTGAGAGCCTCGCCGACCAGAACCTCAGCGGCATCGCTCCGGCCGGTACCGGCTCGGAAAGCGCAATCGGCCAGATAGAAGTAAGTCTCGGCATTTCGCGCACCCAGCGCGACTGCCAGTTCCAGCACCTGACGCGCCTCGTCGTAATGCTGATGTGTGTTCAAAAGGACGCCGTGCGCGACTCGCGCGGCGGACCACTCCGGCCAGCGGCTCTGAATCTCCTGGAGCAGACGGCCGGAATCGCCAGTTTGCCCCGCAAGATCGAGCGTAGTTGCCTTCATCAGGAGAATCTCTCGATTCTCCGGCAGAGACCGTGCGGCATCATCGATCAAGCGAAGCGCTTCCTGTACGCGGCCTTGCTTCACCAGGAATGCAGTCTCCCGCAAATACAAATCGGGCGGATTACCTGACGCGCGCAGCGCCGTGCTTATGGCCGCCGGGTCTGGAGCGGCTGTCGTATGCAAAGTGGCCAGCGCCAGGTCCAGCGTCACATCGCCTCCGGCTGTGCCCGCCTGCTCCAACAGGCCTTTGGCGAGCGCATAGTAGCTCGCCACCAGCAGCGCGTGGCCGGCCTGTGCGAGCACGGTCGCTCCTGGCTTCATGGCGGCGATCCGCCCCGCGACGGCGGCCACCTGATCCGCCCTGCCATCTTGGAGCAGCACTTTCAGGTACTCAGTCTGCGCCGAGGGGTCGTCCCGGTGGTCGCGGACGGCGTTCTGCACGCGCGCCCGGAATTCGGCGCGTCTCTGCTCGGGCGCAAGGCTCAAATACTCCACGAGACCGGCAGGAACGCTTTTGCTTTTCTCCGGACCCAATTGCCGGAAGCGGTCCATCACCTTCTTAGACTCCTCCGCCTGTCCTACTTCAGCGAGGGAACGGCCGAAATGGAGGATGATCCGGGAATCCTCCGGGGCCTGTTCCGCGGCCCGGCGGAGAACTCGCACGGCATCGGCCATCCGCTCCAAAGCCTGGTAGGTTTGTCCCAGTCGATCCAACGTCGCGGCGTCGTCAGGCTGGAGGGACACGGCGTACTCCAGGTCCTTCACGGCCAACTCGGGTTTGCCCTCCTGATAGTACAGACCGCCGCGTGCCGACAGCGCGGCTGCGTAATCCGGTTTGAGCTCCAGTGCTTTGTTCAGGTGCACGAGCGCCTGGGCGATATCGATGGTGCGCCCGGCCTGGCCGAGTTCGTAATGCCCGACGGGGTCATCGGGATGCCGCGCGACGAATGATTCGAGTTCGCCAATTCCTTCCTCGATTTTGCCGATTCCTGCGAGAGCGTAGGCGCGTTCGCGGCGGGCAATCTCGTCGTCCGATTGGAGCTCGAGGTAGCGGTCCCAAGCAGCGACTGCATCATCCAGGGCTCCTAACCCGGTTGTGGTGAGAGCCAGCAACCTCTGAACGTCAGCCCGTCGCGGATCGAGTTTGGCCGCCTGGGCGAGGTACATGACGGCACTCTCCATTTGCCGGGACGCCTCGTCGACGCAGGCCAGGCGGTAGAGCACCTCCACATTCCGGGGCTGCTGTGCGAGAGCGGCCGTGAGCACCTGCCGTGCCCGTTCGTAATGGCCGGTATAGGTAGCCATCACACCCAGGTTCAAAAGAGCCGTGAAATAAGCCGGAGCGGCCGCCAACGCGCCGGCGAAGAGGGTTTCGGCCCTGTCGTATTGGCCCGCGCTCCACAGATGGGTTCCGTAATTGGTCAAGATCTCGGCGGAGTGCGGAGACTCGGCAATCGCGCGCCGGTGAAACGGATCCGCTTCCGGAATTCTCTTCTGATTGTCGAGGGCGACGCCGAGCAGACTTAAAGCCCACGGGTCGCGGGGGTGCGCCTGGACTTCGGCCCGCAGGATCTTTTCGGCTGACGGGAAGTCCCCTCGTTGCATCGCAGTCACGGCCTCGCGGCTCGCCGCTGTCTGCGCGACCGCCGTGGGGAGCAGCAGAGCGGCCAGGATCGCGAAACGGCCCATGGGAATTCAGTGTAGCGAATATCTTATGCCAGGCAGTCCTTGCAGTAGGCCAGGCACTTCTTCATCTCGGCGATCAGGGTCGAGTCGGACGGTATGGGGTACTCGAGCTCGATGTTCCCGGGAAAATCGTACTTCTCTTTCTTGAGCAGTTGCAGGACCCCCTTGATGGGAGTGTCGCCCTGGCCAAACGGCGTATAAGTTCCGTGATCGCGC
>DATDGR010000184.1:0-35018 GCA_036521995.1 Terriglobia bacterium
CTTTCTGATTGATTTCTTTCGGGTTGCGCTGTTTGGCCCATGTCGGGTTCGTTTTGGGTTCGTATCGGGTTCGTTTAGGTTCGTTTCTTTCAAGCCCACAAACCGTCTGCTGATTCTCAAGGGTTTGTGGAATCAGCCCTCGCCAAATGTTGGGTTCGTTCGGGTTCGTTTTGCTTTCGGTTCTTTGACCTGTTTTCTCGTTTTACCTATTCATATAAGGCTAGTTAAAAAGCTTGGGTTCGTTTGAAAATATCCTTTGCAGCTATCTGCTTCATTGTCCACTTAAGTGCAATTCGACAAATAAGTTGCACGTTTAGTTTCGAACAGAAAATATCGTACCCCCCCGGGGGGGCCCTGAGGTAGGCTCAGGGCCACTTCTGCCGGCAGAGCCCCCTAGACCAGCTTGGCGATTGGAGGCCGACCTGGCGGCCCCTTGGGGGGAAGCTAGGATAGAGGATTGAAACGGCGGCACCACGGGCATTGGAACTCCTCGTTAATCTCCGGCCGGAATCGATCACGTCGGCCACGCACGGCCATGACACGGCCAGGCGCGGGAGGCGTGGCTGAACACAGTGAGGATGAGGCGCGGGGAGATCGGACTCAAGTCAAGCGTCGGTCAATCCTGGGTCAATTCCCAAGATCGCCTTCAGCTTGGGGTTGGTAGCCTCGACGGGGTATTTTCTCGTCGTAGGCTCTGGCTCGGGTGGCGCATACATCGTCTTTTGAGGTATGCGATCAGGGAAGAATCCGAGGTCGGTCCCGAGCTTTTCCAGGTCCCTCAAGGATCCGCCGCTTGAAGGAGTCGAATAGGTAGGGTCGACCCTGTGATACGTGCTCGAGGTCGGCTGGTGAAGATGACTGACGGTGAAAGTCCTGCTTGCGGTCCTTTGGTGCAGTTCTAATTCTGGATAAGAGCATACATCAAAATACGATCTATGCATCCCCCGGCCCGGCGACTATAGGCCACCCGGATGGCGGAAATTCTTACATCCTCTGTGAAGGACCATGGCCGCATCGCCCAGGCTGGAAAGAGCAGAAACCGCTTCAACAACTCGACTTGCCGCTCACAAGGTCGTCTGGAACAGAACTTGCTCGGGATCATTGATGGGCATCCAGGTGAATCCGCTCTGGGGCCGGGAAGACTGTGGGTTAGCCTCAACGAAGGGAGCTCTACCCATGCGTTCGATACGGAATTATGTGATTACCTTGGCCGTGGTGGGCACGCTGGCGCTCGCGGGGTGCAAGGAAGGCACGGCGCCGACTTCCAGCAATGTCTGGCAACAACCTGCAGACAATTCCACGCAGTCGGCGACGAGCACAACCCAGGCCGCCAACAATCCCGCTCAAACCAGCAGCGGGGCCGCGCCAGCGGCCGCCAACTCGGCTCAGCCTGCGAGTGGCCCGCCGCAACTCGCAGGGAATCCGCCGCCGGCTGCGAACGGAGGAGCGCAGGCGTCCAGCAGCAATGAGCCCCCTAAAAACCAGGTGACGATTCCTGAAGGGACGCCGATCGAAATACGCTTGACGGATTCATTAGGCTCGGCACACAGCGCACGCGGTGAGGCTTTTGAGGCTACGTTGGCGGACGCTATCGTTGTGGATGGGTCCGAGGTGGCGCCTCGCGGGGCGGTCGTGACCGGCCGCGTGCTGATGGCGCGGCCTTCGGGCCACCTCAAAACGCCCGCTGAGCTTGTGGTGACGCTCACCTCGCTGAGTGTCGGCGGGCAGCGCTATGAGGTCATGACTTCACACAAAAGCTGGCGCGGCAAGTCCCATAAGAAGCACGACGCCAAATTCATTGCCGGTCTGGCGGGTGCGGGCGCCTTGGTGGGCGCCCTGGCGGGTCACGGCGAAGGCGCTCTGATCGGCCTCGGCGCTGGCGCGGGAGGAGGCACGGCGGTGGCGTACGCCACGGGTAAGAAGGACATTGTGCTGCCTCCCGAAACCAGGCTGCGCTTCGTCCTCAGGCGGCCGGTTACGGTTACTGAGGGCTGATAACACCTAGAGCGGGCCGTCAAGGCTTTCCCTTCTCCCAAGGGGCTGGTCTGGCTGGCGCATTCAACCAGGAATCTTCGGTGCCGGTTCAGCCGCAATCGCAGCCACGAGATCAAGCGCGGCGAATGGCGTGATAGACCACCAGTACCACGATGGACCCTATGACCGCGACCAAGAGACTATAAAGGTTGAGGCCGGTCACACCGTGAGCCCCAAAGATGCTGAAGAGCCAGCCGCCCACGACGGCTCCTACAATCCCCAGTACGATGTCGAGAATCAAGCCTTCCCCGGTCTTGTTGACGATCTTGCTGCCGATGAACCCGGCCAGCAATCCCAACACGATCCACGCGATGATACCCATGCGAATTCCTCCTCCCAGCACATTCCAGTCTCTAAGCTGGAATTTTTATCGAGTCCCCCGTCCAAACGAGCGACAGCATACATCTGGCTGCCTCGGACCGCAATCGCTGGGTTTAGCATATTCATAACCTACGCGCCTGGAGGTCGGGCGGCGCATTCCGGGGCGGGAGGTCAGATCCGGCGCGGAGCAAGCGGACTTTCTGTCCGACCAGCCGACAGCCGCGAACCTTGCAAGACACGTCCTCGCAGGGCCACTCGGGTGGCGGATGCATCGTCTTGTGATGTATGCGATCAGGGAGAATCTGAGGTCGGCCCCGAACTTTATCCAGGCCCTCAACGAGACGCCGGTTGAAGGGGTCGAATAGGCGGGCGCTACAGTGGGTGTTGGAGGTCAGGAAATGGACACGATTGAGACCGAAGTGGTGCTGGTACGTCATCGCGCCATTCTAAGTCCTGGGTAACCGCATACATCAAAAAGCGATGTATGCGCCACCCGACGGGATCGGTAGAAGTCATGCTGACAGTTCCTGGCGCCATTCTAAGTCCTGGATAATCGCGATGTATGCGCCACCCACGATGCTTCAGTTCTAGCGATGGACAGGCTGCTTTGATCGCATACACCAAGACCATGTGTGCGCCACCCGGCGGCAACCCGGTGCTGGATCGCTGGCCTGGCCGCCAGGTATACCTGGGGACAGGTTTCGGCTCCTACTGACATGCAGCGAGCGGCGCCAGCGATTCTCCCCACTGCCTCAGGGCCACCTGCAGGTCTTCGATGGTCTCGTTCCACCTGCCACCGAAAGCCACGGTTTTTTCAACTCCGCACACCTGTACCCGCTCGGTCTGCCGCGCTGCCGCCGTTTGCTCAAGGATCCGGCCGTCTCCGTACACGGGACGGCCGTCAATCACCACTAATTCCACATCCGCCGGACTCGCGTGCGGCAGGGCGTCATACGGATTCTTGTCAGAGCTCCTGACGACCAGCAGATCAGCCCGCTGGCCCTTCTTGACCGTGCCGACCAGGTCTCCCACACCCGCCAATGCCGCCGCGTCTTCGGTTGCCATGCGAACCAGCTCCGCATCGCCAAACACCGCTGGCGTTTGGGTGGCATTCCAGGCAGCAGCGTACTTCAATTCCTCCAGCATCCCGTCGCTTCCGGTCGGGCTCCAGTCCGGGGCCAACGCCATGCGTACGCCGGCGCGCTTTGCTGTAGCCACGTCCGTAGTTCCTCCATACAACTCAAAGTTGCTTCGTGGTGACCACACTAAGCCCACCCCGATCCTGGCCATCTCTTGAAACTCCGTCGCCTGGAGCGCCGAGCCATGGATCAGCGACACACCCGGCAGGAGTAATCCTCGCCCCTTTAGGATCCAGTACTCCTCCATCGCGCTCGCGTCCTGAGGCTTTCCCTCGCCCAGATGCACCAGCAGCGCCGTCATTTCGTGCTTCTTGAGCGCATCCTGGAGTTTTGCAGAATACGTCTCATCCATGGTGAGCGGAAACACTTCGTATCCCAGCTTTTCAGCGCTTCCCCCGGGGTAGAGCCGTGAAGCCACGCCCAGCTCCCGCTCACCGCCGCCCAGGCATGTACCTGTGCCAGGCTTGGTGTCCGACGCTGACAATCCCGCTTGTGAGGTGGCTCCGCCCGCGACGGCCTTCAACTCCGCGTAGCGTTCCATGGCGCATCCGAGCCCTT
Source organism: Terriglobia bacterium (assembly GCA_036521995.1). Classification (GTDB taxonomy): domain Bacteria; phylum Acidobacteriota; class Terriglobia; order UBA7540; family UBA7540; genus Gp13-AA77. The sequence continues at coordinate 4,053 of DATDGR010000184.1, forward strand.
CGGCCACCAGCCGCTGATGGGGAACATCCAGGGCCATCTTGTACTCCGGCAACTGCTGCCACTCGTAGCGATTGGAAAATAGACGTTTCGCCGTCCAGCGGGGGAACACATTCCAAGTCACATGATTGTGCAGATCGATCAGCCCGGGATAGATGAATCCTCCCGTCTCGATCACCCTGGTCCCCGGCGGCACCGGCACCTCCCTGCCTGCATCGCGGATTGTCGCTCCCTCAATGAGCACCGTACCTTGCTCCACCACGTCGTCCGGCGTCACGAGCGTACCCCGCAGCGCAAACCCCTGCTCCTGAGCGCCCACCAAGCTGCCACAAGCCCAACTCAGCAAGCACAGAAAGGCGCATGACGCCTGGTACGGTTCAAACTTAAGGGTCCACTTGAGTCTCTTGCGGCGCATGAACCGCCTTCCAGGCCCGAGATTGAAGGGCCTTGTACCGATCAGACTGCAAAAACAAGCGATGGCGGCTGAAATCAGGGGATTAAGGTCTAACCGGGCGCATTATCCCCTCGCCACGGCCAGGGCCGCGTACCGGCTCTCGTAGAGTGGGAACCGGCCGGTGAGGGCTTCGGCCTCGCGGCGCACCCGCTCGATCACCGTCTCGTCCTCGGGGTTATTGAGCACCTCGGCGATCCAGCTCCCGAGCAGGCGCATCTCCGGCTCTTTCATGCCGCGCGTGGTCACGGCGGGGGTCCCTATGCGGATGCCGCTGGCCGTCATGGGAGGGTTCCTGTCAAAGGGGATGGCGTTCTTATTCACAGTGATTCCGGCGCGCTCCAAGGCCTTCTCAGCCTGTTTGCCGGTGACCTGGCGGGCGAAGACGTCCACCAGCATCAGGTGAGTGTCCGTGCCGCCCGAAACCAGGCGGAAGCCGGCGGCGGCCAAGGTCTCAGCGACGGCGCGGGCGTTCAGCAAAATCTGCTGCTGGTACTCGCGAAACTCCGGCTGCAGCGCCTCTTGGAAGCAGACGGCTTTGGCGGCGATCACGTGCATCAGCGGGCCGCCTTGAAGGCCGGGGAAAACGGTCTTATCGAGCTCCTTGGCGTACTGGGCCTTGGAGAAGACCATGCCTCCGCGCGGTCCGCGCAGCGTCTTGTGGGTGGTGGTGGTGACGAAGTCGGCGTGAGGGAAGGGGCTCGGATGCAGCCCGGCGGCAATGAGCCCGGCGATGTGGGCCATGTCCACCATCAGCAGCGCTTGCACCCGGCGCGCGATAGCGCCGAAGCGTTCGAAATCAAGCGTGCGCGGGTAGGCGCTGGCCCCGGCAATAATCAGCTTGGGTTTGTGTTCAAGGGCCAGTCTTTCGAGCTCATCGTAATCGATGGTCTCGGTGTCCTGGCGCACTCCGTAAGGTACGATGTTGTACATCTTGCCGGAAAAGTTCAGGGGATGGCCGTGGGTCAGGTGTCCCCCGTGGGCCAGATTCATGCCGAGCACCGTATCGCCCGGCTTGAGCACGGTCATGTAGACAGACTGATTAGCCTGTGCTCCGGAGTGCGGCTGGACGTTCACGTGCTCGGCCCCGAAGAGCTGCTTGGCACGGTCGATGGCGAGCTGTTCCGCGCCGTCCACGAATTCACAGCCGCCGTAGTAGCGCTTGCCCGGCAGCCCTTCGGCGTATTTGTTGGTAAGAACAGATCCGAGCGCCTCCAGCACCGCCTCGCTCACGAAGTTCTCCGAAGCGATCAGCTCCAGGGTGCGGGCCTCACGCTCGGCCTCCTGAGCCAACAAACGCGCGATGGCCGGATCGACGGATTCAAGCGAGCTTTCCCAGATCATGCTTTGCCTCCTGCAGGCCAGCGGGCGATGAAGCTCATAGGCCCTAGCGACATTCTAAGGCAGAAAGACAGAAGCCAGAAGCGATAAGGGGGAAACGGCTTAGATGGCCGTTCCACTCAGGCTCCGGATCGACTCGGCGGGATCCCGATGCCCGTCGCATCACGCCGGTAAAGGCGCCCGTCCGGCAAAAAGAGTCGGAGATCGTTATGGAGAAGAAGAGCTGGACGGGCCGGGTTCCAGCAGTCCGATCCGGCGTTCGAGGTCTTGAAATCGCGCGTCGGCGCGGATCGGGTCGAAGATGGGGTCCATCCTGAGAGCATTGATGTTGTCAGAATGAAGTTCACATGCCTGGCTGAGGAGCCGGAAGGCCTCCTCTTTATCGTTCAGGCCGAGGGGGATAGGGAGGATATCGGCCGGCGAGACGAATCGGGTCTCCGCGCGGTCGGTGAGATTCCGGAGCATTTGGGCGGCCTCAGCCCGTTTTCCCCACCTCCCGTAAACATATCCGAGAAAGCCGCTGATTTCGGGAACATCCTCGATCGCCCTGGCCTTCTCGAGCTCCTGAATGGCCTGCGCATAGTTTCCGCTAAGGGCCAGGGCAACCCCTATGCCCTCAATGGCACGGAAATAGCCGGGGTCCATGTTGAGAGCGCGCTGGTACTGATCGATCGCGTCATTATAACGGCCCCCGTAGTAGGCAGGTATAGCGGCAGCGCTGCTGAGTGGCACTGACAGCGGATCGTTTTCCAGCGCCTGCTGAAATTGGCTGGTGGCTTGGTCGAGTCTGCCGGCTTGGGCTAGAAACAGAGCGTACTCCAGATTGGTGGCGTCGTCCGTGGGGTTCAGCTCCAAGGCCCGCTTGAATTCCTGTTCCGCGCTGGCCCAGCGCCATTCTGCAAGCTCCAGTAGGGCCATGGCACTGTGGGCCTGAGCCCAATCCGGATCCAGTTGCAAAGCGCGCGTCACCGCCTTCCGGGCCGGGATCATGGCCTGACTGGCGGGAAGGGTGTTGTCCCCAAGATCGAGGTAGCAGAGGGCAATCCCCGCGTAGGCCGGGGCGAAGTTGGGATCTTGCTGGGCGGCCGCCTCGAAGTAGTGGAGGCCCGTCTGGACGCCTTCCTCGGTTCGTTTGTTGTAATAATAACGGCCCTGGAGATAGGACTGAAAAGCCTCCGGGGAGACGGGAGGCCGGGGGTGGGCGTGCGTCGCGGAAGTGGGCATCAACTGAGCGTTTATTTCGCGAGCGATGTCGCGTCCGAGCTCCTCTTGCAAGGCGAGGACGTCATGCTGATCGCGCTCGTAGCCCGCGGCCCAAATGTGTTGGTCTTTCTTGGCGTCGAGCAGTTGCGCCGTGATTCGAACCTTGTCGCCGGAGCGAATCACAGATCCTTCCACGATGACGTCCACGTTCAGCTCCTGCGCGATCTGCGGCAAGGTCTTGGTGGTCCCCTTGTAGTGCATGGCAGAAGTTCGCGAAATCAGCCGCAAGGAGCTGAATCGCCCGAGTTCGGTGATCAGCGCTTCGGTCATTCCGTCGCTGAAGTACTCCTGCTGCGGATCGCCGCTCAGGTTCAGAAACGGCAGGACTGCAAGCCTTACGGGCCCGCTGGGCGATTGAGTCGGGGAGGAAAATCGGCGATCGCCGAGGTATCCGGCAGCGACCAGCGCGGCCACCGCCAGGGCAATCGCCCACCACCGGCGCCACCAACTGGGACGGGGCGGCGGTGGGGTTTGACCCCGGCGCACTGCCTTTGACCCTCCGGCCACCTCAGCACCGGCGCCCGTCAAGGGAGCGCCACTGATTACGAAATCGGCTGAGGTTCGCGCGCCTGGCTCGACCGAGGTCACCCCCAGCGGCGCAATAAACCGGTAACCTTGGCGATGCACAGTCTCGATGTAGCGCGGAATCTCCCCGTCATCTGCGAGTGCCAGACGCAGCTTCTTAACAGCCGTGGCGATGCTGTGCTCGAAGTCTACAAAGGTGCCAGGGGGCCAGAGCTTCTCCCGGATCTCTTCGCGGCCGACCACCTGACCGGGGCGGGCCAGCAAAAGAGCCAGGATACGAAAAGGTTGTTCTTGAAGCTTTATGGTGTGGCCATGGCGGCGTAGCTCTCCGCCCTGCAGGTCCACCTCGAACGGTCCGAAGTGGATGAATCCCACGGACTCGTCGCGTTCGCTCACCTTATGGCTGCCGGAGTGACGCCAGGTCACGAAATATGGCTACCGCAGTCGAACTATATCATCTCAATTCATGCTGTCAAGTTAAAGAAGCTCAACTGTCTCGGCATCCCCTTTGCAGTCAGCCGCTTATCGGTTCAACTTCAGTTCACCAATAGTTCACCCCCAGTGCATTGACTGCCATAGGTATGTACGTTAGGTTCACGACCAAGCGGCGGGACCAGGTAGTCCGCCGCCGGAGAATGTGGTTCCGGAAACGCTAGAAGACCTGAGGGCCTAGGGGGGACCGGAAACACCGTGCTCTTCGCCAGGGTCCAGTAACAATATCGGAATCCCTGGCGACGGGCACCATGGAAGTCTGCTAATATGGCCATCGCAATCGCAATGGGCGTCTGGGCCTTGGCCTCTCTTCTTCTGGGGTTGTTCCTCGGACGTGTCCATGGTCTTTCCAAGGGGTACCGGCTTCCACCCGAGATACTAGACGCTCCGCCCGGAAGAAACGGCTACTCGGCTGGAGTCGAAGAAGCCCGGAATAAGCGCCCGGAGGTCGTAGACACCGGTACGAAACTACCGATTTCCCCAAGTTTACCGTAAGATCATGGGACGGCCGATCGGCGCGATCCGCCGTCCCGCATTAAGCGGTCGAGGAGGGCGAGCATGCCAGATCAAGCGATAAGAGGCAAGAGCGCGCCAGTGAGTTTTGTCTGGGTTGCAGTGCTGGTCTGCATCTTCTTACCCCTGCAGTGCGCGCAAGCGCAAATGTGGGACTTCTACGGGCCGCCGACACGATACGGACACTCCGCCGTGTACAACTCTGATTCCGATATCATGGTGGTCTTCGGGGGACAGCATACAAACACCTCCCTCAACTACAACGACATCTGGTGGGCCAATAACGTGGTCAAGGCGGCTTGCCTGCCCCCCTGCGCTTTACAATGGACGCGACCGAGCCCCGCGCTCAAAGGTAGTCCATCCGCCCGCTTCTGGCACACCGCGGTTTACGATTCTGCTGAGAATCGCATGGTCGTCTTCGGTGGTGCGCAAGGGGTTGCCAGCCCACCGCCTTGCCTCAATGACGCCTACGTTCTCGAATACGCCACGGGGATTGGCGGAACCACCCAATGGATCAAGCTGATCACCACTGGCGGTCCTCCTGCAGCCCGTTACGGACATACGGCGGTCTACGATCCAAGCAACAACGTCATGATCGTGTTCGGCGGAAACGACTGTAGCTCGACCTACTTGAATGATGTCTGGGTGCTAAGCAACGCAAACGGCCTGGACGGCACGCCGACCTGGTCTCAGATCTTTCCCTCGGGCCCCGCGCCGCCGGCCCGTGCATTCACGAGTGCAGTCTACGATGCCACCAACAACCGGATGATCGTCTTTGGCGGGTTCAACGGCAGCTATCTGGGAGACCTATGGGTTCTAACGAACGCCAACGGAATCGGTGGCACGCCAGCTTGGCTTGAGTCGACTCCGAGCGGAGCGCCCTCTCCGCGGAGCGGCCATAGCGCAGTCTATGACGCGTCCCTTGATCGAATGATCGTTTTCGGCGGCGAAACGGGCGAGGGCAACGTTGCTGAAACCTGGGTGCTGGCAGACGCAAACGGGCTGAGAGGCATTCCATCCTGGACTCTGTCTGTTCCAGGTAGGGGGAATGCTCCCCAACCGCGAGACTTCCACAGCGCGGTCTACGACCCGACCTCAAACAAGATGATCATCTTCGGCGGACACCTTACGCCCTCGGTCGGCTCGGGCGGCGATCAATCTGACAATCATGTCTACGCGCTGGACGATGCGAACAATCTTGAGTCACTGTCCCGGCGGCTGACGCCGAACGGAGGTGCAGACCGCTGAAAGCAGATTACGCCGCCGGTTTCTGGCGTAATTCAGGAGGCGCTTATGAGCACAACTCGAGCGTGGGGGATTTCATTGCTGAGCGCGATTCTCTCGACAGGCATGTTCGTATCCGAGGCGCCTGGGCAGTGGAAGGGTTACGGCCCGGGCCCACGCGACCAGCACACGGCGGTTTTTGACGCGGCGACCGACCAGATGATCGTCTTTGGAGGAACTGATCTTGGCACGACCCTATACCACGACGTCTGGCTGGCCGTCAACGTCATCACCAGTGCCTGTGCGCCGTGCGAACTGCAATGGACCTTCCTCAGTCCAAGCGGCACTCCGCCTATGGCAAGGTCCGGGCATAGCGCGGTATACGACTCCGTGAACAGCCGCATGACTGTTTTTGGCGGCGCCTTGGGATTTCCCACGCCCTGCGCAAACGACGTTTGGGTATTGGATCATGCCAATGGGACCGGCGGCGCCTCCAGCTGGACCCAACTGAGTCCGAGTGGCGCGCAGCCGACCCCCCGCAGAGGGCACGCGGCGGCCTATGATCCCGACACAAACCGGATGATCATTTTTGGCGGCAGCGATTGTAACGGCGGTTACCTGGCGGACGCCTGGGTACTGACGAATGCCAATGGCCTTGGCGGCACGCCAGTGTGGACCAAGCTGAGTCCTTCCGGCGGCCCTCCCCCCGGGCGAGCCTACCAGGCCGCAGCCTACAATTCGTCGACGAATTCGCTGGTGGTGTACGGCGGCACGAACGGCACCGAACTCTCGGATGTATGGGTGCTCTCCGGCGCCAATGGCAGCACCCGCGATTCGGCCTGGAACGAGTTGTCTCCCCAAGGAACGGCCCCGGCGGCACGCTACGGTCAAGCCTCCACCTATGACGCCACCAACGACATCATGATTGTGTATGGCGGCTTTACCGACCAGGGAATCGTGGGCGATGCATGGACGCTTTCAAACGCGGGTGGCGGCGGGGGCGAGCCGACTTGGGCTATGCTCGTGCCTACCGGCCACGCCGGCCCGCAGTACTACCTCCAAACGGCCATCTATGATCCTGGCTCCAACGAGCTGGTATCCTTTGGTGGAATCCCGGCAAACGCCTCTACCCCGACAACGGCTGACGATTTCACGTTTGTTCTCACTCAAGCGAACGGCCTGCAACCACGCTCCCTGCCAGCAGCGCCGTAGCCCACCGGGCTCTGATTCTCGGCGTGCTGTGACTTGTCCTCCTGACCGCCGAGTGGCGGCGCCGGCATCGCGCACCCTGCGAGGCCGGCGCCTGACCCTGAATGGAGGACGTTGATGGCGCGCTCGCGGCCTCGACTAAACGTTAGGCATCACCGCCCGAGCGATCTTCCGGGCGAGCTCCGAAACCGCTGCGCGCCCGAGCCGGGAGAGTTCGAGCCAGCGGACCTCACCGTCCTCAGCGCCGCGAAGCAGCGCCCCGATTTCACAGGGCCCGACCGCGCAGGGATAGACTCTGACTCGGATCTTGCGATAAGTCACGCCGTGCACCAGACGCGCTGACGCCGGGCTCATCCGAACGCGCGCTGCATCGAGACCGGGGACGAGGCTGTCGAGTCGTACCTTAAGCCGATCACGCGCCTTGGCTGGAGAAGCGCCGAACGCGGCCGGGAAATTCCACAGGTCCCTCATCAAGCCACCGTCGAGGCCGCGAACCATCAGGACAGACCTCGAACCGGGTTTGGCGGCTCGTCGGGCCGCTGCCTGGGTCCTCCGTCTCAGGCCCTGTCCGCCGGGGACGAAGACCAGCGCGACGGCAAGGTGATGCTCCTCGGTCGGGCGCCGCGGACGGGGGGATGGGAAAGACTCCGGCTTCCCCATCTGGCGGGCCCGGCACCACGTTTTCATCGGACAGGCCGGGCAGCGCGGCGCGCGGGGCAAGCAGATGGTCTGGCCGAGCTCCATCAAGGCCTGGTTGAAGTCGCCGGGATCCCGGCGCGGAAGAAGACGAGCCAGCCCGTTTTCGATCGCCTGGCGGAAACGAGACTCGGACAGGCTGCCGCGCCGCGCGTCGAGGCGCGCCATCACGCGCGCTACATTGCCGTCAACCACCGCCAGCGGCACGCCGTAGGCGATGCTGAGCACGGCGGCAGCCGTGTAGCCGCCCACGCCGGGCAGCGATCGCGCCTCGGCGAACGTGGCCGGAAAGCGGCCGCCGAACTCAGCCACGATCTTTCCCGCGGCGGCGTGCAGGTGGCGGACCCGGCGGTAATACCCGAGACCCGACCAAACCTGGAGGACGCGCTCGAGCGGCGCCCGGGCCAAACTCTCAATCCGCGGAAAAGCAAGCAGGAACCGTTTGTAATACGGGATGACGGTCCCCACCTGCGTCTGCTGCAGCATCACTTCCGAGACCCAGACGGCGTAGGGATCGCGTGTCTCGCGCCAGGGCAGGGGACGGCGGTGTTTCTGAAACCAGCGGACGAGCACCCGCCCGAGGCGCGGGTCCGCGGGTACCCGCGCCACTGGGGCAGTGTGCTGGGTCATGGCCTTGGGAGGCTACCGAGAGAGGCTCCGGCGAGCTCTCAGTTTAGCGTGAAGCTGGCGCGCTGGACCGGCGTTCGATTGCCGGCCGAGTCGCTGGCCAGAATCTCGATCTCGTAGTCGCCGGGCTGCGCATTCTCGATCTTCACCGGAATACCGACTGGAATCACAGGATTGCCCGGCTTCCCGAAGTTGCTCACCGCGGCGCTCGTTCCCGCCACCTGCTCGTTGGTCTTGCGGTTGATCACCTCGTATTGGATCTGGACATCGGGCTTGCCGGCCGCCATCGCGGGCTCATAGATCTCGACGTATAGCGCCAGCGGTTGGCCCGCCTTGAATCGATTATCTGCTGAAGGCTGGAACTGGTAGTTTTGCGCTACAAAGACCTTCTGATCCTCCAGCAGCGCTTCATTCAGGCTGACCGCGGAGTCCTGCACCCGGTGGATTTGATCGCTCAACACCACTCCGCTGATGCTGAATTGATTCCCGTTGTAGGGCCGGACGGTGATCGGAAGTTCCTGCTTAGCAAAGCTGTTGGCCCCGGTGCTGACAATTACCTTCAGGGTGTACTGGCCCGGCGCGATTTCGAAACCGGTGTGATAGTTGAAGGACTGCTGGGTAAAGTCTTTCATGTCTTTCTTGTCGAAACTGAGCGAGCGTGAGTCACTGAAGCGTGCCGCCACGGTGCCATCAGGGCGATAGGCGGCCCCGAGAATACTCACCTCGCTCTTAAACTCCTTCTGGTCTTTCTCAAATTTGAGCGCGTCGCCCGGCACCGCCAGGGCAACGTTCACCACAGCGTCGTCGGCACCCGCATAGAAGTAAGAAGCCTCGGCCGACATCTGCGCGCTCCCCGGCTGCGAGCCTGCGAGTTGAGCTTCCAGCGTCTTGGCCTCCGGCTTGCCGGCCAGCGCGTCCACCCCTTTGGTGTCGTAGTAGCCGTTGCGGGCGCGCACTTCCAGTCCCTTGGTTTCCAGCTTCACTTTGATGCCGTGATAACTGCCGTCGTGGCTGAGTCCGGAGGGCACGTAGCCAAGCACATAGTACTCGTTGAGCTCCTGAGCGATCTTGTCGAGGCCGCCCGCCAGATCATTAGTGTTGAAGATCGGAAAGCCGCCCGTGCCCGATGCCAGGGCGTAAAGCACGTCCTGGTTGACGGTCGCGCTGGTGGGAAACGCCGGAATGTTGGCGTTCGGGATAAAGTTCGGGTTTCCATAGACGGAGTTGGCGTTATTCACCACGGGTGATCCGCCGCCCCCGCCCCCGCGTGAGCCACTCCCTGCCGTTCCACCCGAACCGCCTTTGCCTCCACCGCTGCTGCCACCCGAGGCGCCGCTGCCCGTGCCGCCTTTGCCCCCGCCGCCACTGGTGGCGCCACCTCCCGTAGCCCCGCCTCCGGTGCTACCACCGCTATGCCCGCCACCTCCACCGCCTCCACCCGCGCCTGCACCGGCCCCACCACCACCGTGCTGGGGCAAGAGCATCGCAAGCAGACCGTCATAGTGGGGATAGTTGGGGTATTGCGGATCGGAGGTTCCGGCACTCGCGGGTCCGAGCGGCAAGGTCAAAGAGGACGTGGCGGACGGCGCTCCTGAGAACAGCCCGCGCGCGTCGAGCGGGTATATGGCAACGTTCGCCTTGTTCGCCTTGTCGATGGTGGCTGTCAGTTCCGGCGTGAGCTCATCATTCAACGGGAAGCCTTCGGAAAACAGGATCAGCGTTTTCCGGCCCGGAATAGGTTCCAGCAGCTTGCAGACGTCACTGAGCGCGTAAAGCAGGTCCCGCGCGCCGAAAGCGCCTTCCACACTAGTCAGCGAGGTGCCTCCGAGGGAGATCCCCTGGGAGGTCGTGGACGCGGCCGACAGTGCCGAAGTGTTGTCCGGCGGCGCATTGGGGTTGACGGTGCCGATTTTGACTCCCTTCACGGCGCGAGCCAGCAAGTCTGCGTTGTCGGTGAAGTTCTGGACCAGGTGGAAGGCGCCGGTAAAATCAATCACTGCAATCAGCCGGTCGCTGGAGGCGGTCTTCTCAATGAACTGAGCGGCCGCTTTGCGCGCGTAAGCCTGGTCGGAGGGACTCATCGTGGAATCATCGAAAAAGAGCACGATGTAGCGCCTGGTTCCCGGGGCATTCGGCGCGGCCGTGCCGGAGCCGTGCGAGAAGGAAACGATCTTCTGCTCCTCGCCGTTGTCAAAGACGTGGAAGTCCTTGGCCTCGAGGTTCTCGATATAATGATCCTTCTTGTCAGTCACTACGGTGTCGACCAGGACCAGGTTCGATTCCTTCTGGATCGTGACCACCGTCGCCGCCGGTGCGGCCGCTGAAGCCTGTCCGGCGCCGCCGGCTTGGTCCGGGGATCCGGCTTGAGCTGTGGACGACGACTGCTGGGGCATGCCTAGCTTTCCGGCCCCCAGGGTCACAAGCCCCGCCAGCAGCACCAGCATTAAGACTCTAGTTTGAATTCGCATGTCCTCACCCTCCGGCGGCCGGTCAGGCGATCGGGTGCGCCCAGGCCGCCCTCGTCTTCCTGACCGCTCATTGACCGGCAGCTCCAAGACTCATTTTGTATCCGATTGATTCCAAGGAACCTCCCAGCTTGTTTGTCGGCTTCCGGCCCGCAGACCTGTCTTTTCGAGCTTAGCAGTCCCTTTGCAAAAAAATACTCAATTTCTACCAATAAACAGTTTTTTTTCTTATAGATACTTGGTTCTTGCCAATTCCAAGAATGGAAGTGGCTTTCTTTTCTATAAGATGCTGGGTTCGTTCGGTGACATCCTCAAAAGCGTGTCCTCTTGCGCCCCACACAAACCATTTCGCGACCATTCGCGACCTGCAGACCTCCACAGGATCGAGTGGAACCGAGATTCCAGGCTTCGCAGAGACGAAAAACATATCCGGAATTCCGCCATAAGTCATCGAACTTCGCAGACGCAACCTTAAGGGATCTCTACCTGGCTGTTCAGGGCGGAGAGTTGATCGCCTTCCGACTCCTGCACCACTTCGCGCACCAGATAAGCGCCGGATTTCACGGGAAGGCTGGCCTTCATGTTCAAACCGGTTTGCGAAAGTCTCTGCAACGTGGAATCAAGCAGGTGAAACTCGATGAGTTTCTGCTCACCGGTGACGTAATTTCCGGCCTGATCGAAGAGGGCGGTCACCACTATCAGGTTGTCAAGGTTTCGTCCCGCGGCCTTCCGGAAGTGCGCACTCCGGATGTCAACGTGGGTGAGCACGGAGAGCTTCGCCTGGCCTGAATCCGCCTTGAAGAACTGCGTGTGAACCTCGATGGGGATGGTTTGCAGTTCCTCCTGGGAGAAGATCACTTGCTCCATCTGTTCTTTGGCGACCGTGGCCGCATCCTGAGTTTTGTTAGGGGCGAAGTAGCCATGCCGGGCTTGAACGGTAAGATGGCTGGGGTTGTTCGCCAGGCTGACCTTCAGAGTGTGCAAGCGGCCGTCCAGCTTCAAGTCCTGTGGAGCGAAGGCCAGTACGTAATAAGCCTCCGGAAAAGACCCCACCCGCCGGAATCCGTCCCCGAAATCGTTGCTATTGTGAAAATAGACGCCGCCCGTATCGTCCGCGAGCGATTCCAGCACATCGGCATCGCGGCCCAGACTCTCGATCTGGATCTGCGACTTCTGGCCCATGAGGTCGGGACGATCCGGAATGACTTCCACTCTCTTGCTGGCGTCGCCGAGGGGAATAATGACGTAAAGGCCGCGCGCGTCCAGCGTGCTGATCACCACGTTCTGGCGCAAAGCCTCATCCGCGATCCGGTCCACGTCATAGAGTTGAGTGGCAGTGATGAAACCCGGTGACACCAGCACCACGCTGCGTTGGCCCGGGAGGGTCGCCAGGCGGCGGCAAACGCCCGCCAGGCCCCGCAGGGCATACTGAGTTTGGTTAAGTCCCTGCTCCAAAGACTGGGTCGCGAGGCTCCGAGCGTCCATCGGGGCCTGTTGCTGGCACTGCTGCAACGCCATCCCGGTCAAGTCCTTGTCCACGCAGTTGCATTGGTAAGTCTCCTCGACCGCGATGTTGGTGGCCTGAACGTCATTCTGATCAATGATCTTGAAAGCCTGATAGGGGTAGATCTCCGGGCATGGGTCCTGGGCCTGGGGAAAAATCGGCCGCGGCCTCAAGCGCAGGATGGCATCATGGAGTTGGTCGCGGTCAGCGGTAAAGTCAACCTGGTTCTGGCCCGAGGAAGTGAAGATGCCGGCGCGGTCTCCCGGCTCCAAGTTGCTCGCCAAATAATGGTCGGCGGCGTCGCGCGTACGCGCCAGGTCCGGGAACTCCAGGTGTACGTCGTCAAAGTACAAGGCCATGAACCGGTGGGGCAGAATGATAGCGCCCGGGGCCCCAGTTCCACCGTTTGTGAGGGCTGCCGCTCCGGCCGGCGCCGAAGGCGTCTTCCCGGGCGCTGCCCCGGAAGTTTCGAGTGCAAAGTGGGTGATCACTTGGGGCTTGCGGTTGTCGAAGACCTGAAAGTCATCCTTCCGGAGGCCGCCCACCGGGTGGCCTTTCGCGTCGCGGACCACCACCCGCACCACGACTTCATTGCGCTGCACGTGCATTTCGAACGCAGGCTGGCTTTCGTGGGAGGTTACTTCGGGGGTTGCGGGATCTTGGGCTTTGCCGGACCCCGCGGTCCAGAGAAAAATGCACACGCCACCGCCCAGGAGCAGTGAAAGTGCTGCCACTTTGGCAACGGCACCCCGAGACCGACGCCGGTAGATCATGGCTGGCTCAGCGGATACGAGAGGTTGTGATGGCGACTCACGCAGGGATGGATCGCCTCCCGCACTCTCTGCTACGTCAGTATCCGGCGGCGGCGAGCCCAAGTCAAGCGGGAGTTTGGCGTGCGCCCCTGGCGCGGCCTGCTAGGGTATCTCGACCTGGCTATTCTGAGCTGAAAGGAGACCGCCCTCGGAGTCCTGAACCACTTCCCGCACGAGGTAGGTGCCCGGCTTGACGTCGACGGTTGATTTTACGTTAAGTCCCGTCTCGGTCAACTTCGTGAGGGTGGCGTCGAGCAGGCGAAACTGAATGCTCTTTTGCTGGCCGGTAACGTAGTCGCCGCCCTGGTCGAACACAACCGTCATCAGGGTCAGATTATTGAGGTTCCGCCCCTCGGCCTTCCGAAATCGCACATGGCTGAGGTCGACGTGGGTGACGACGGAGAGCTTGGCGGCGCCGGTGCTCGGTTTGAAGAACTGGGTGTGGATCTCGATGGGAATACCCTGCAACTCCTCCTGGGAGAAGGCCATCTGTTCGAGCTCTTCCTTGGCCACCGTCGCGGCATCTTCGGCCTTCTTGGGAGCGAAGTAGGCTTTGCGGGCTTGGAGGGTGAAGTGGTCCGGATTGCTCGCCAGGCTGACCTTCAAGGTATGCATGCGTCCGTCGGGCTTCAGATCCTGCGGAGCAAAAGCCAGGACATAGTAGGCGTCTGGGAAGGCCCCGGTGCGGCGCAGTCCTTCACCGTAGTCGTTGCTGTTGTGGAAGTAGACGCCGCCGGTCTGGTCCGCCAGCGAGGCGAGCACACCAGCGTCGGCGAGCAGCTCCGCGGAATGGACTTGCGTCTTGCTGGCCATGGTTGTGAGAGAACCAAACGTCTGCTGGCTGGCGTCCCCGCCGGGAATGTCGGTGTACAAGCCCCGGGCATCGAGGGTGCCGATCACTACGTTCTCCCGCAGGGCACGGTCGATGGCCTGCTGCAAGTCATAGGTCTCGGTGTCGGTGAAAAAGCCCGGTGAAAGCAGCACAATACTGCGCTGGCCTTGCAGCACGGCCATGCGCCGGCACACACCCTCCAGTCCCTGGAAGACAAGCCGCGAAGATACCTCCAGGTTGCTCAGAATCTGCCGGGAGATGCTCCCAAGATAGTTGGGGTCCGCCTGAGGACAAGGCGGATTATTACTGCCGCCGCAGCACTCAGCGATAGCGTCGGTTTCGGCGACTTGGAGCGTGCTGGGGTCGTTTTGCTCCGCGATCTCGTAAGCTTCGTAGTCCATGATGTGCGGGCATGCGCCGCCGCCGGACGGCAGGGGGTGTTGCCGCAGGCGGAGGAGTGCGTCGTGCAGCTTCTCACGGTCGTCGGTGAAGTCGAGCTGGTTCTGGCCGGAGGCTGTGTAGATGGCGGCGCGGTCCCCGGGCTTCAAGTTCGTTGCCAGATAATGGTCGGCCGCGTCGCGCGTGCGGGCGAGGTCGCCGAATTCGATATGAATGTCGTCAAAGAACAAGGCCATGAAACGATGGGGAAGGATGATCATCGACGCGGGTTGTGTGCCGGGCTGGGTCGTCGCGCCAGCAGCTACCGCACCGGGCGGCGTTCTTGCCGCCGCCCCGGAAGTCTCCAGCGCAAAGTGAGTGATCACCTGGGGCTTGCGGTTGTCAAAGATCCGGAAGTCGTCCTTTTGAAGATTCGTCACCGCCTGGCCTTTGGCGTCCCGTACCACCGCCCGCACCAAGACCTCATTGTGCTGCACGTGCAACTCGAAGTTCGGGTGGCTCTCCTCGGTGCTGACTTCAGAGCCCCCTGTGTTCTGCGACGCGCCAGCCTGGGGTCCGGATTGCGGCGTGGTTGCGACTGACTGGCCGAACACCGCCGGTGGGATTGCCATCCCGAGCAGGGCGGCAGCGATCACGCCAACGAGGCAGGATACTGGTGGCTTCCCGGGAGTGGTGAAGGTGGCTTCGGGCGGACCGCCCCCCATCGGATCGCTCATAACGGCCCTACTTCTAATCGAGAATGGTGACCCGTGTCTTGCAATAGCTTGGACGGCTCATCAGAACGGCGGGTTTCCCTGACTTGTTGATCTTGATTTGCCGGGTTCGATCTGTGATTCTGGAAGTCTCGTGGCGCGGGGCACATGCTCTTCTCCCTTGGCGGCTGAATGAAACTTTATGGCCTATCAAAACCTGCGTGAGTTTATCGCGCGGCTCGAGCGCGAGCAAGAGCTGAAGCGCATTACGGAGCGGGTAGACATCGATCTCGAAATCACGGAGATCACGGACCGGGTATCGAAGGCGGGCGGACCGGCCCTCTGCTTCGAAAGGCCGTGTTCGGCCCGCGACGGCCGCGAGTACGCGATCCCATTGTTAATTAACACCCTCGGCTCGAAGCGGCGCCTTGAGCTTGCTCTTGACGCTAACAGCATCGACGAGGCGGCAGGACGGATCGACGAACTGTTGGACATGAAGCCGCCCGGCGGCTTCATCGACAAGGTGAAGATGCTGCCCAAGCTCGCCGAACTGAGCTCGTTCTTCCCCAAAACCGTCAAGGGCGGACCCGTGAAGGAGGTCATTGAGCGCGACGACCTCTCGCTGGCGCGCTTCCCGATCATGAAGTGCTGGCCCCAGGACGCCGGACGGTTCATCACCTGGCCCATGGTGATCACGCGCAGCCCGAAGAGCGGCCGGAGGAATGTGGGTTGCTACCGCATGCAGGTGTTCGACGAGCGCACGACGGCGATGCATTGGCAGATCCACAAGGGCGGCGCGGAACATTTCCGCATGGTCGAGCGCGCTTCGAATTTGGGGCAGGGAAGTGCGGGCGCTACCGATCCCGAATCCGGAAGATCGCGCCGGCTGGAGGTGGCGGCCGCTATCGGCGCCGATCCGGTCACGATGCTCTCGGGGATTCTTCCTCTGCCCGAGGACCTCGACGAATTTCTGTTTGCCGGGTTCCTTCGCCGCCAGCCGGTGGAGCTGGTGAAATGTGAGAGCGTCGATCTCGAAGTTCCCGCCGACGCCGAGATCGTGCTGGAGGGCTACGTCGACCTGGATGATATGCGTCCCGAAGGCCCCTTTGGCGACCACACCGGCTACTACACGTTGTCCGAACCGTTTCCCGCCTTTCATATCACCTGTCTTACCCGCCGGCGCGATCCTATCTACGTTTCCACCATCGTCGGTCCGCCGCCCATGGAGGATTACTGGATGGGCCACGCCGTGGAGCGGCTCTTTCTGCCCCTGATGCGCCGCCAGATGCCGGAGGTGGTGGACATGCACATGCCGGCCGAGGGTGTCTTCCATAACCTCATGATCGTCTCCATTCGCAAGCGTTATCCCGGCCACGCCCGCAAAGTGATGAACGCCATCTGGGGCTTGCCGGGCGCCATGTTCACCAAGTGCATCGTGGTCGTCGATGACGACGTGGACGTGCACAACGTGCGCGAGGTCGCTTGGAAAGCCTGCAACCACATCGATCCCGAACGTGACATCCAGTTCATGTTGGGTCCCGTGGACCAGCTTGAACACGCTTCGCGCCTGCCCAGCTTCGGATCGAAGATGGGCATCGATGCCACCCACAAGTGGCCGAGCGAGGGCTTTACACGTCCCTGGCCGGATGAGATTCTGATGGACGAAGCGACAAAGAGGCGGGTGGACCTCATCTGGGCGCGACTGGGTCTCAGAATGTGAGTCACTCGGGCAGCTCAAGTGCGGTCCAGGCCGGATAGCGCATCAGCTTTCCCTCGGCCACGTTCGCGAAGTAGCGGCCTGCGTAGCTGAACTGCATGATCCGTTGCCCTTGGCGCGCCAGAGTGGCCCACCTCGAGCTGGTATCGGGATTCTGCTCGATGCCGGTGATTCGACGCCTGTCGTACTCGAAATCCACCGTGCGTAGCCGGCGGCGGCTGGTACGGCCTAACCGATACTCCCGGCCATCAAGTTCGACGGCCGTCCGGTGCTCCACTAATGCCTGCTGCCAAACGGTCAACAAGGTTTCGCTGAGACTCATGGCGGCATTCCGGTCAACGTCTGGCAGCATAACCCAACGTCTCGATCTTGGGCTGTATCAAAAAACGGCCACAAACCATCTGATATTTTGAGCATATGGATAGTCCTGAGGATCCCAACACGTCGCGGCCCAACGGCGCGGACCCGCCTGCGTCACCGCCCGCCCCCTCGGAACCGTGGCGGCCCAAGTTCAACCCCTGGCTGATCGCAGTGGTAGTCGCCATGGCGGCCTTCATGGAGGTGCTCGACACCAGCATCGCCAACGTGGCGCTGCCTTACATGGCGGGCAGCCTGGGAGCGACCAACGACCAGAGCACCTGGGTGCTCACTTCCTACCTGGTCTCCAATGCCATCGTCCTGCCCATCAGCGGATGGTTTGCTGGCGCGCTCGGCCGCAAGCGGTTCTTTACGATTTGCTTGGCGTCGTTCACTGCAGCCTCGTTGTTGTGCGGGATCGCCCCCAGCCTCGGAGCGCTCCTTTTCTTCAGGGTGCTGCAAGGCGCGGGCGGCGGCGGGCTGCAACCGATGGCTCAGGCCATCCTGGCAGATACCTTTCCACCCGAAAAGCGTGGCCTGGCGTTCGCGCTCTACGGAGTCACGGCCGTCGTCGCGCCTACCATTGGCCCGACGCTGGGCGGATGGATCACCGACAACTACACCTGGCGCTGGATCTTCTTCATCAACCTGCCCGTGGGCATCCTGGCCCTGTTGCTCGTCTCTCGGCTCATCGAGGACCCGCCCTGGGTAAAGCGGGCCGCGGGCGCCGGAGTAAAGATCGATTACATTGGCGTCGCTCTGCTTGCGCTAGGTGTGGGCGCCCTGCAGGTTATGCTCGACAAGGGGCAGGAAGACGACTGGTTCGGATCGCACTTCATCTTGACGCTCGCCGTTCTCGCGGGCGTAGGCCTGGTCTCGCTCGTTATTTGGGAGTGGCTTCAGAAGAATCCCATCGTCGAGGTACGTCTCTTCAGGAATTTGAATTTTCTGGGTGCGAACGGCATGATGTTTGTCCTCGGGATCGTGTACTTCGGGAGCCTGGTCATGATGCCGCTGTTCCTGCAGACGCTGCTCGGCTATACCTCCGAGTCGGCAGGTCTGGTTCTTTCCGCCAGCGGCCTCGTGCTGTTATTTTCCATGCCCGTGGTGGGGATCCTCGCTGGCAAGGTCCAGGCGCGATACCTCATCGCCTTCGGCTGGCTGACGCTCGCTTTTTCCAACTTCTATTCCACCCGAGACCTCGATCTGCAGATCAGCTTCGGAAGCGCCAGCGTGCTGCGAATTTTCCAGGTATTCGGACTCGGCTTTCTGTTTGTTCCCATCAATCTGGCCGCCTATGTCGGCATGCCGCTGGAAAAGAGCAACGCGGTGTCAGGCCTGATCAATTTCATGCGCAATATCGGTAGCAGCGTCGGAACATCGATGGTTACCACCCTGCTGGCGCGACGGGCGCAGGTCCGCCAGGCCTACCTGGTAGCTCACGTCACGCCAGGGCAGCCCACTTTCGCCCAGGCCTCTGCGGCCTTGGCGGCGCGCCTGGCTGCGTCAGGTGTGCAGGCGGAGCTCGCCGCGAAGAAGGCCTCGGGCCTGCTTTATGAAAGCTTGATCGGTCAGGCGAGTACGCTAGCTTACCTGGACACTTTCGGGATTTTAGCGGTGGGTTCCGCCATCATGTTCCTCCTGTCTTTCGCCTTGAGGAAAAATGAACCTGGCGGCGGGCCCGCAGTAATGGAGTAAGATGAGGTGCTTCGTTGCAGCGATCCGGCCATTGAATGTAAGACGCCTGATTGAGGTTTGAGGGTAAAGTTTCGTGATTCGAGTTATTACCATTGACCGTGAGTACGGCGCCGGCGGCGCTGACATCGCCAAGAGAGTGGCGGACCGCCTGGGCTGGAAGCTTTGGGACCGGTTGTTGACCGACGAAATCGCGCGTCTGATGGACTGTGACTGCAAGTCGGTAGAAAAGCTTGAAGAGAAGCGAGATCCTTTGACCTATCGTCTCTTCAAGGCTTTCATGCGAGGCAGCCACGAAGGGGTTCAAAACGCTCCGCGGTTGAAGATGGTGGACGCCGATTGTATTCGGGAAGCCGCGGAACGCGTGGTGAGGGGCGCTGCAGAACAAGGCGACTGCGTCATTGTTGGCCGCGGCTCCGCCTATTACCTCCAAACCTGCTGCGATGCTTTTCACGTCTTCATTTACGCTCCGTTCCGGGACAAGGTTCGGCGGTTGCAGGCTGGCGGAAAGAGCGAACAGGAAGCCGCCGAGCTGGCCGAGACTGTGGACCGCGACCGCGCGGATTTCATCAAACGGTACTTCAATGTCGAGTGGCCCGACCGGCACCGTTTTCACCTCATGATCAACTCCACCCTCGGGGATGAGGTGGCGGTGGAGACCATCCTCAGCGGAGTCGCCCTCTTTCAGAAGCAAGGGGCGTAACCCAAAATCTCGCTTGGCAAGGGGAGGCGCAATGATCGATGATCGTCGTGTTCCCGCAGGCCCGCTTGGCATCGCTCTGGTCCTTCTGCTCTGGTCTCCGAAGCCGGCCGGCGGGCAAACCAACCAAGCTAGCCCGCCGCCGAATGCCACCGCGCAGAGCCCGTTTCTCGGGAGCGTGCCGACCGGGCAGGCCACGGCCACCCCGCTCTCCTTGTCGCTCAAAGACGCGTTCGACCGCGCCCTCAAGTACAACCTGGGCGTGATCGAATCCGATCAAGCGACGCGCGCCGCGCGTGCCGCCCGTCTGAGCAGTTTGAACGCCTTGCTGCCTGATCTCACGGCCCGCGTCAGCAGCACGGTGGCGCAGATCAATCTCAGAGCCCTCGGTTTCTTCATTAATATCCCTGGTGTCAGAATTCCTTACATCGTCGGGCCTTATGGCGTGGCGGACGCCCGTGCATACTTGTCCCAGCAAGTCTTCAATTGGTCCGACATCAAGAATCTGAAGTCGGCCACCCAATCCGAAAAGGCCGTGCAGTATACGTACAAGAACGACCGGGACCTGGTGGTGCTGACCACCGGCGATGCTTACCTCCTGGTGGTTTCTGACGCCGCCACCGTGGACTCGACTCGCGCTCAAGTGGAAACCGCGAAGACGCTCTATCAAAAGACATCGGACCAGCACAAGGCGGGCGTGGTCGCGGCCATTGACGAGCTTCGCTCCCAGGTGGAGTTGCAAACGCAGGAGCAACGGCTGATCGCGGCCCAGAATCAACTCGACGTCGACAAGCTCACGCTGGCCCGGGTGATCGGCCTGCCCAACGGTCAGGAGTTCCAACTGACCGATTCCGTGCCGTATGCGCCGCTTGCCGAAATGACCCTCAACCAAGCCCTTCAACAGGCCTACGCCATGCGCTCTGATTATCTTAGTGCCAAGGGGCAGGTGCACGCGGCTGAACTTGCCTTGCAGGCCGCCGCGGCTGAAAACTACCCCTCGGTTTCGGTGAACACGGACTTCGGTGACATCGGCAGTCCGAATTTTGCCTCTTCGCACGAGACGTTCACCTTTCAGGCAAGTCTGAACATTCCCATCTTTCGGGGCACGCGTGTGCGTGCGGACAAGTTGCAGGCGGACTCGGCACTTCAGCAGCGCAAGGCGGAACTTGAAGACCTGCAGGGAAAAATCGACGCCCAGGTGCGCACGGCCTTTTTGAACTTAAAGTCCTCCTCTGATCTGGTGGCGGTCAGCAAGAGTAACATCGACCTTGCCAACCAGACGTTGACGCAAGCGCAGGACAGGTTTTCCTCAGGCGTGGCGGACAATCTTGAAGTCGTGCAGGCGCAAGAGTCCGTCGCCTCGGCCCAGCAGTCGTACATCGCGAGTGTGTACTCCCACAACCTGGCGAAAATCTCGCTGGCTCAAGCGATGGGCATTGCCGAGCAATCGGCGCTGCAATTTCTCGGAGAAAAATAAACATGGCCACTACAGCGACCGAAGCCGAAACCGCCGCGCGCGGCGAATTGAAGGGAAGCACCTCGGCGGGAGTAGGCCCGGGACAATTGCCGGGACGCCGGCGAAAGTCCCGCAGGCTAATCGTCTTTCTCTTGATCGTTGCCGCGGTCATCGCGATTTCAATCCCACTCTATCGTTATCTCGTTTCTTACGAGTCCACGGACGACGCGCAGATCGACGGCTACATTTTTCCCGTGAGTCCGCGTGTCTCGGGCTACGTGGTTCGGGTGACGGTCGATGACAATCAGTTTGTGCAGGCCGGCACCGTGCTGGTGCAGCTCGATCCCAAAGATTATGAAGTGGCCGTCGCCAACGCCAAGGCCACCCTGGCCAACTCGGGGGCCAGCTCCGAAGCAACGCGGATCAACGTTCCGCTCACCTCGGTGAATACTTCCAGCCAACTCACCTCAGCCCAGGGTGACGTGGAAAGCGCCCAGGCGGGCCTGGCCGGTGCCGAGCGGCAGTTTGAAGCGGCTCAGGCGGCGCTGCGGCAGGCCGAGGCCAATGATCTCAAAGCTCAGGATGACGTAACCCGTTACAAACCCCTGGCGGCGAAAGACGAGATCCCACAGCAGCAATACACGCAGGCGGTTGACAGCCAGAAGGCCACCGCCGCGGCCGTGGAAGGGGCCAAGTCTTCGGCCGGAGCGGCGGAACAAGCCGTGAGTCAGGCCAGCACCAGGGTGACACAGGCCCAGGCTGCTTTGCACTATGCCGAGACCAGGCCTCAACAAATCTCCGTGCAGCGCTCCCGCGCCGAGGCCGCCGAGGCGCAAGAGGAACAGGCCGCAGCCGCCCTCCGGCAGGCTCAGCTCAATCTGCAGTACACCACTATTGTGGCGCCCGTGAGCGGAATCACAGGGCAGCGGTCGGTGCAGCCGGGCCAAAACGTCTCGCCGGGCCAGCAACTCATGACCATCGTGCCGCTCGAGAGCGACAACATTTGGGTGACGGCCAATTTCAAAGAGACGCAATTGAAATACATGCGGCCCGGTCAACCGGTGAAGATCTCCGTCGACACTTACGGCCGCAGCTACGAGGGGCGCGTACTCAACATCGCCGGCGCCACCGGAGCGCTCTACAGCCTGCTGCCACCCGAGAACGCTACGGGAAATTACGTCAAGGTTGTCCAGCGAATCCCGGTGAAGATCGTCTTCGACAAAGGTCAGGACCCCGCACATCTCTTACGACCCGGTATGTCGGTTGAGCCCAAGGTGCAACTCCGATAAACGCGTTCAACGGCCGGCGGCGCGCGACGTCGGCCCCCAGAATCGGTCATCTCGCCGGACACCGTCCGATGACAGTTCGCTTACTTTGAGGCCGCCGTCCTCGGGCCGGCCCGCTAAGACTCGGAGGTGTCACAGAATTGACCGAAATAGTCGTTGACTCCGAGTCGAGATAGGGTAAACTTCTGCGGACGAATCCGTGGTGGGAGGGGCATCTGGAACGCTTGCGGGCCGGATATCAAGGGCAGGTTCAGCCGTGTGGAGAATGAACAAGACGTCCCGTAACCGGCGAGCCGGGCTTTTCGGGACTCAGATGTTACGTAACATCCCATTCAGAGGGTCGTTGGTCCGCCAAGGCGGTGGTTAATGACGTTCAAAGCCACGATGTTCAAGAAAGTAAAGGGATTCTCAAAATGTCTCGCGCTCAAATGAGCACTCTCAATCGATGGACGATCGGGAAAGTGGCCGCCGGGGCACACTAAGGGGTCGAGGCCGTTCAAAGCCAGAATGTATAGGAAAGCATTGGAGTTGAGAATATGTCTGCCTCCCCGGCAGCACGTCCGATGCCGGTTACACCTCACCGCGGTCGCCCGCTGACGATTAGCCGTCACCCCGCCCTCTCCGGCAGGCCGCGCAATCTTCGAGTCCCGAACGCCGCGGCTTCCAGCCCGTGCAAGGGCGCCGCAGCGAGCGGCGCCACCCCCGCGAAAAGCCTGCCCAGAGAGTCACGAGGTCAACTATGGCTGGTATGACGATAACGGACAACTTGAGCCTGTCGGTCAACTTTCCGCCGGACGGAAGCTCGGCCTTTTTGAAGTACCTGCTAAGCCCAGGCCCTATCAACCTGGTACTGACTCAACCGCAGAAAGTGGGCGCGATACTCGACCAATTGGTGCCCTGCGGCTTGACGTTCACGACGCCCGTAAAGTTGGGCGTGACCGCTGAAGAACTCGCGATCCAACCTGGTCTTCAGGGGTTCATTGGTATTAATACGGGCACTTTGTTCGATCCCAAGACCGACGACTTCGGAGTCGCAGTTGCGATTCCTCCGGGCCAGGCCTATGTTTCGGCCGGGATCAAGGCGAGTCTGAACGCGGGTCTCACGAATCAATCCGGCGACCTGCAATTCGGCTTCGGTGCCGGCACCGGCGTCACGTTGACGAACTACCGCTTGTTTGACGCCAACACCAAGGTCATTTCTGCCGTTCAGACGCTGTTTCAACAGTTCGTGATCCCCGCCGACTTACAGGATGTGGAGAACATGACCCCGAACACCGTGGCTACGGTCGAAGGAAGCGGATCTCTGAAATTTTCGGCTAACGCCAACCTGGCAGCGGTCACCAATCCTCTGGCGACTCTCGACCTTTTGTCCGTTGCGACGCTCAGCATCAAGCCGGGAGCATCGCTGGCCTTGGGAGTCGGCGTCACGCTAACCGGCGGATATCAAGTTCGAGTGCGACGGCTGGATGGCAGGAAGTTTCAATTGGGATATGAGACGAAGAGGGGCGAACAGCTTGCTGTGACGGCGTCGGCCGGAAGCGGGCTGACCGCGGGCGTCGGCGGCTTCGATCTGCTGGCAAGTCTCTTGAAAGCCATCAGCGCCGATCCCGCAGTTGATAAGGACACTTTCGGACAGCAGACCGGACTCAGTGACGGCGAGATCACGGCGATCTCCGCTGCCGTCAAGGCGGGTATCGATCGCAGCCTCTCCCTTTCTCTGTCGAGTGAGATCAACCTCTCTGCAGGATCGGCGGCGGCCTTCAGTTATGAGATCGATCTCGACGCCCTCGACGACGATGGCAAACAGGCCGTGCACGCCGCCTTAGGTGGCGACCTGGAAGGATTGGAAGGTTCTGATCATCCCGGAGTGACGCGGCTCACGAGCGTATTCAGCTCCCTGCGCGATGGCAGGCATGTTCTCAAGATCAACCTGCTCGGCATTTTCAATTTCGGCAGTGTCACCGAGCTGCTGAAGAACGGCAGGCTGATTGTGGATCGTGAGACGGGTTCGATCACCGTGGCGGATCAGGCGACAGCCAGGCGGATTGGATTCACGAGCGACAACTTTGCGCAGGACGGCTCCAAACTTCGCACCGTCCTCGCCTCTGGCGTCACCATGACCGCCGGATATACGGTGGGTGGCGTCATACCCAACGACCCGAGTTTCGGCTGCAGTTGCTGGTCCTTTGAGTTCCATCAGAAGACCAACCAGCAGAACATTCAGTTCTATCTGCACGTTGCGCAAGCCCTACAACTGATGTCAGCGGCCGATGCGAGCGCCAAGCTGACTTCCGTGGGCCTGGTGCCGAACGATGGATTTGGCCCGTCCACGCTGCACGCAGACTCAAGCTACGCCGGAGCGGCATTTGAGGGAATGTTTCTTCAGGGCGACGGAGACCCCAAGCAACCCCGCTCAAGACCTGATTACGAAAATGTCGGCCGCGCAGCGTTGGCTTCATTGCTGCCGCCGGACGACCCCGTGAGCCCTATCCGCCGCGTTCCTCTGACCGATGATGCGCTCTGGCAGAAACTCACGAACCTCCTCTCCGCCGAGGCGATGAAGCAAGAGCTGACCGATCTCGGGATCACCGACAACCCTGCCGCCCTCGGCGCCGTGGTCGACGACGTGTTGCTCATCTTCTGGTGGGCCGGAGCCATGAGCGCCATGGCCAACGCGCTCGGGAATCTGTCGCAGTTTCTGAAGGGAAATCCGAAGCCTGACCCGCAAAACAACACCTTCAAGAAGCTCCGGCAGGCGTTAGCCGATGCCATGGTGTCGGTGAGCAATGACGCCAAACCTAGCTTCGGCGAACCTTGGGGCCTGCTGGTGATGGCGCAGGCTTCCGGCCTGAACGACGCTACCACGGTGACCGCGGTGAGCCCCAAACTGAGTTTTGTTGTCCACAGGCCGTAAGCACTAGGCCAGGCAAGCAAGGGACCGTCAGGGGAAAGTGGCGAGCAGGGCGTTGAATCGTTAGGCGAGACTACTCATTTGAAGTCGAGGAAGGCGGGGCACGTCGAGCGTGCCCCGTTTTGGTAGGACAATTATGAAGCTCGTTGATTCAGTCGCCGCGTTCTCAACAGCTCTGTGGGCGACTGTTGCGTCTAGCCCTTTCCTCGCGCGGGCCAAGGGCTGCGGCGGAATAACTCGCGCCTCTTACGGTCAAGGGCAGGCATTAAGCAAGCGAGGTGCCAGAATCAGTAGGATTTTGTAAACGTCAGACATTCAATGAGTTCGTGCCCCCGGCTGACCACGACCCACCGGACCGCAGGCGGCAAATCTTACGCGGTCCGGTGTATCGTTAGAGCAAACTAAGAACATGTCAGCCGAGTCTACGACTTCGGACCAGCGATGGCGGCCAGGTAAGTCTGGAGATTACCTGAGTCCACCACCACCGTGCCGGTGTCCACGATCGCCGGCAAGGGCGAGGCGGGTGCGGTTCGCCAGTCCGGGAACTCATGAATGCGGTTGTGGTGCAGGTCGTCGAGAAACTGCAGGCCGTAATAGCCCATGGTATACGGCTTCTGAGCTACGGTCGCGGCGATGTAGCCCTGTCCGATCAGATTGAGTGTCTCGGGGTTGGCATCCATCGCCACAATCGGGATACTCCCGGCCATTCCGAGGCCATCGAGAGCCTTGCCCACGCCCGGCCCGCAAGAAGCCTCCAGGCAAATGAAGGCGGCAGGGTGCCCGGCGTTGTGGATCAGGGTTGACACCAGGTCGCCGGCTTGTTGAGCGTCGCCGGAGTCGTTCAGTTCCGCCCCGACCCCCAAGCCAGGGTACTGCTTGAAGGCGTCTCGCAGACCCCGCGCGCGCTCTTCCTGGTTGAGTTGCCCGGCGATCTTGATCACAACCACGACACCGTGCCCGTGCAGCAATCGCGCCGTCTCGCTGCCGCTTCGGAGGCCGGCCTGGTAATTGTCGGTACCGACAAACATGTTCCGGTTCGAACCCGGCGAATCCGAATCAACGCAGATCACCGGGATGCCCGCAGCCACGGCGCCGTCGATTGCGCCCTTGAACAGATCGGCCTGGGCCGGCGATATCAGAATGCCTGCGGGCTGGCTGGTTACGGCCTCTTGAAAAGCCTGCAGCTCCGCGTCGGGCGCGTAGCGATTCGGGCCCACGAAGTCGGCCTTCACACCCTTCAGAGCCTTGGCGCTGTCCAGAAAACCAGCCTTGGCATCCTGCCAATAGGGAATATTGATGTTGGATGAGACAAAGACGTACCGCTCGCCTTGGTGAGGTGGCGGGGAGCAGGCGATCATCAGGGAGATAAAGCCGCAGGTAAGAGCAGTCCGGATCCTCGGGGCGTGCCGCATCGCATCCTCCTCTGGCCGCGGCCTCGGTCTTTTCGGCGGCCGCAGCCTTCCGAAGTACCGCCCTTTGGCTGAAGCTTATCACAAACAAGGTCAAGCCGGAATGGAGCCTAAACAGATAGCGATTGGGATGACGTATCGGTGAAGTCTGCGCTAACTGCCTCTCAAAAGGGTCGCGCAACCCATCGCCTGTGGCTTCGCGAAGCGACCGAAATCCGCGCGC
The DNA here is from genome assembly GCA_036521995.1 of Terriglobia bacterium. Lineage (GTDB taxonomy): Bacteria > Acidobacteriota > Terriglobia > UBA7540 > UBA7540 > Gp13-AA77. Next base: position 30,849 of record DATDGR010000184.1, read on the forward strand.
AGACCTTGTGATTTTCCCGAAATTCAAGCACAGTACTGTGGGAATGATGGCGGGATGCTTGACCCTTGACGTATCGGGAATGCGGTTTTGCCATCGCCAGCTTGAAAGCCCGGTGAGGAGGTCTTATGGGGCGCCTATCGTCACCTATTGAAACGCTCAAGGAACACTACCCGGTGGTGGTCGTCGGATCGGGTTACGGGGCCGCGATTGCAGCCTCGCGACTGGCGCGGGCAGGACAACAGGTTTGCGTGCTCGAGCGAGGACGCGAGTTCCAACCCGGCGAGTATCCCAGACGTTCAACCGAAGCGGCAGCCGAACTTCAGGTGTACCTGCCAGGCGGCGGGCACGTCGGCTCCGAGATCGGCCTGTACGAGGTCCACGCCCACGCGGACATCAATGTATTCAAGGGCTGCGGCCTGGGCGGCACCTCGCTCGTGAATGCCAACGTGGCCTTGCGGGCGGAGCCGCGCGTGTTCGACGATCTGCGCTGGCCGCGCGAGCTTCGCAACCCGCAGCCCGCTGACCGGGCGCTTGAGATCGACCACAACACTCCCCTCGAGCCCGACTATGCCCGCGCCGAGGAGATGCTCAAGCCCACTCCCTATCCTCCGGACTCACCCGAGCTCCCCAAGCTGCGGGCGCTGGAGGAGTCGGCCCGGCACCTGGGGCAGAAGTTCTACCGGCCACCCTTGAACGTCAACTTCACGCTCGAAGGCGCGAACCATGTCGGTGTGGAGCAGCACAAGTGCGCTTACTGCGGCGATTGCGTTACGGGGTGCAACTATGCCGCCAAAAACACCCTGATCATGAATTACCTGCCTGACGCCTGGAACCACGGCGCCGAGATTTTCGCCGAGGTCTCGGTGCGCTGGATCGAGCGCAAAGACAACCGGTGGCTGATGCAGTGCGAGTTGCTGGGGACGGGGCGCGAAGCGTTCAAGGCGCCGCTGGTTGCCGTGAGCGCCGACCTCGTCGTTCTGGGTGGGGGCACGCTCGGCTCTACGGAAATCCTGCTCCGGTCGGCTCAGCACGGCTTGGCGGTCTCGGATCACCTGGGTGAGCGCTTCACCGGCAACGGTGACGTGCTGGCGTTCGGCTACAACACCGGGCAGGTGATCAACGGTGTGGGCTGGGGCCATCACCAGCCCGGCGAGATTCCGCCCGTGGGACCGTGTATCACGGGGATCATCGACATGCGCCACCAGGAGGTGCTTGACGACGGGATGGTGGCGGAAGAGGGATCGCAGCCGGGGCCGATCGGGGTTTTTCTGCCGGGCGGCTTTGCGGCGGCTGCTGCCGTGGCTGGCACGCCCGAACCAGTGGCTACCTCGGAACGGATCCGAGAAGTAGAGCGCGAGCTTCTGACCGTTTTCGAAGGCCCCTATCGCGGCGCGGTCAATCACACCCAGACCTACCTTGTCATGACTCATGACAACGGCAAAGGCCGCATGCACCTCGATGCCAAGGGGGACTTCGTCCTGGAGTGGCCCGGAGTCGGGGAGCAGCCCATTTTCGAGCGAGTGAACGAACGGCTCAAGCAGGCTACGGAAGCCCTGGGCGGCACCTTTGTCCATGACCCGCTTTGGAGCAAGCTGCTCCAGAACAGCCTCATCACCGTGCACCCGCTGGGCGGCTGCGTGATGGCGGACGACGCCTCCGGAGGCGTCGTGAACCATAAAGGTCAGGTGTTCTCAGGAACGGCCGGCACAGGCGCTTACGACGGTCTCTACGTGGTTGACGGCTCGACCATCCCGTGCCCTCTCGGCGTGAATCCTCTGCTGACGATCTCGGCCGTCGCCGAGCGGGCGGCGGCGCTTATGGCGAAGGATCGTAACTGGCAGATCGACTACGGCCTGCCATCCCAGCCCCGACCCGCGGCGGCTGTGAAGGCGGGCGTGGAGTTCACCGAGACGATGAAAGGCTACTTCTCGTCGGTCGTGAAGACCGTAACGCCGCCACTTACCCTTGACCCAAGCTATCAGCGCGCATTCGACCAGGGCAAGACGGATAACTCGCCGTTTCAGTTCACGCTCACCATCGTGAGTGAAGACTTGGATGACATGATCTCAAACCCGCAACACGAAGCGCGAATGGTAGGGACGGTGGTGGCACCGGCGCTCTCGCCGCAACCCCTCGTCTCTGCCGAAGGCCGCTTCAATCTCTTCACGGTTGATCCCAACAACGTTGATACCCACAACATGCGTTACCGGATGAAGCTGGTGACGGATGAGGGCCGCACCTTCTACTTTGAAGGTTTCAAGGTGACGCACCCCGGCTTCGTCTTCGAGGTGTGGCCCGCCACCACCACGCTCTACATCACGCTCTACGACGGTGACAGCGCGGCCAGCCCCATTCTGGGCAAGGGCATCCTGAAGATTGCCCCCGAAGATCTCGCCCGGCAATTGACCACCATGAAGGTGATCAACGCGGGCAGCCTCGAAAAACGTCTTCAATACGAGATCGCCTTTGGGAGATTCTTTCTTGGCACGCTCCTTGATACCTATGCCGACGTCTTTGCGCGCGCCAGCGTCTTCAACGCTGATGCCCCGCTCAGGCCCAGGCGCCCGTTGCGCGTGGGTGCGCCGCAGGTGGCGTTTTTCAAGACGCCAGACGGCGTAGGTCTGCGCCTGACGCGCTACCAGGGCGGCACCAAGGGGCCCGTGATTCTCTCGCATGGGCTGGGCGTCTCGAGCCTCATCTTTTCCATCGATACCATCGAAACCAATCTGCTCGAGTACCTCTTCGCGCACGGCTATGACGTTTGGCTGTTGGATTACCGCAATAGCATCGAGCTGCCTGCCGCTACGCTGCAGGCGAGCGGAGACGACGTCGCCACCCGGGACTACCCTGCGGCCGTCAGCAAAGTGCTTGATCTCACCGGCGCCAAGAGCGTTCAGATGATGGTCCATTGCTGGGGTTCCACTACGTTTTTCATGGCTATGCTGGCCGGACTCAAAGGTGTGCGGTCCGCCGTGGCGTCGCAGATCGCCACCGAGATTCGGGCGCCGCTTGCGACCCACATCAAGACCGGCCTCCATCTGCCTTCGTTCCTCAACGCGCTCGGCATCAAAACGCTGACCGCGTATGTGGATAACCACGAAGGTCTGCTCGCCAGACTCTACGACGACGGCCTGCGGCTCTACCCGATCGAGCTCAAGAATCGCTGCACGAGTTCCACCTGCCATCGCATCACCTTCATGTACGCTCCGCTTTACGAGCATGCCAATTTGAACGAAGCGACGCACGACGCCCTGCAGGAGATGTTCGGCGTGGCCAACATGAAGGCGTTCATGCACCTGGCGCGCCTCACCAACACCGGACACCTGGTGGACTTCGACGGTAACGACGTTTATCGGCCCCACCTCGACCGGCTGGCCATTCCCATATCGTTCCTTCACGGCGCCGACAACGAATGCTTCCTGCCCGAGAGCACTGCCCTCACCGTGGATGAGCTGGCCAAGGCCAACGGGAGCAATCTTTATCAGCGGCACGTGATTCCGGGCTACGGTCACATCGACTGCATCTATGGGAAGAACGCGGTGAATGATGTGTATCCATTCGTGCTTGAGCATCTGGAGGCGACCCAATAGCGGTCGACATTGCCTCGGGTGCTGTCGTCAGCGAGCCGGGGGCGCTCGGTGAGTTCAGCGGCTTGACATGTCACAGGTATTGTTCTATGGTAGATATCTTAGCGGTTAACAACGCCTGTATGGGCTATTTCAGGCCAAACTCCGAAAGACGTTTCTCAATCCCCGTCGCTCAGGCGCCAAGGCGGGACGGCGCATCCGGATCGATTCAGAGTAGCGATGACGTTCAAAGCCGGAATATAGCAGATTACAAATAACTTGACCCGGACATCCTTCCGGTCAATGAGCTGCGGAATGAGACCCTGTCCGCTCAACGAGGAAGCGCGGTGGCGACCCCTCGGACGAGGATCCAGAGGGGAATGACCCGGCCGAAGCCGGACCGGGGTCGGCCGGGCAAAGTGGCAGGGCAAACGGAGCTGGAATGTGCCCCGGAATCAATCAGCTAGTACTTAGTGACATAAGAGACCGTTATAATGTATACTGGGGGCATGCGACACGCAACTCCCATTGATTTGACTCCCGAGGAGCGCCGAACTTTGGAAAGCTGGGTACGATCCTCCACCACGGAGCACCGCATGGTTCT
>DATDGR010000185.1:0-17204 GCA_036521995.1 Terriglobia bacterium
AAGGGTATTCATCGTAGCTGCCGGAAAGGCCCATCGCTACAGAGCCTCGATGTGGACCGAACCGGCGCTCGAATGGGCCCGCAGCAGCGGTCCACCCGACCCCAGCGTTCCGACCACATGGGACCGCCCAAGGGTGCCGGAGACCTGAACCGGCAGGTCCGTGACCACCGAGCCGGCCGACGCGGAAGCGTCAAGGTTCAGATTAGCAGACCGGTCAACCGCCACCCGAACGCCACCGGCCGAACTCTCCAGATCGCCGCCGCGCGAGTTTCCGGGCGCGAACCGCACGTCCACCGAGCCTCCCGAGGTGCCGGCTTCCACGCGACCACCGGCGCCCTCGATGCGAATGGAACCGCCGGACGTATGGGCCACCAGATCACCCTTGACCTCCCGAAGTTCGATCGATCCGCCGCTGGTCTTGGCATCCAGCGCCCCAGCCAGCGACTCGGCCCGGATGTCGCCGCCGGAAGTGTCGACGCGGGCAGTGCCCTTCACATCATTGAGGTCGATACTTCCGCCCGAGGTATGCGCGCGCAGGTTGGCGCCCAGATCCGACGCCTTGATGGACCCGCCGGAAGTGCTGAGCTCGGTCTCGCGCTTGATCCTCGAGGCTTCCACGCTTCCGCCCCCGGTCTTTACCTCCACGGCGGTATCTTCGGGCACGGTGATATTGAAGCGGAGGTTAGGGCCATGAGTCCAACCCCAGTTTCCCCCGTGACGGCGTACCGTAATTCGCACTTCGCCGGCGTTCTCTTCAAAATGGAAGTCGAACAGCTTCTCGACGTCGTCGCGATTTGAGGTCACGATCACGCGGGCGCCGGCCTCGGAGGATCCGGTTATTTCCACGCTGCCTTCGCTCGAATCGAGCACCAGGCGGCCGCCGGGATCAAGCTTGAAGTGCTTCTCGCTGCGATAGTCCGCCCGCAGCAGGGCCGGCGCCGCCAGTGCCAGCATCAAAACGCCCCAGAACGCCCAGGCAATCCTGCTTTTCGTCACCATCGAACCCTCCCCTTTCCGGGAAATTGTAACTCACCTGTGCACTACGCAGCTTCAGGAAGAACGGTTCCTCCCGCGTTTAAAGATACCCCTATTCTGTTGAGGAGGGGGCCAGGGGGTGGTGTCCTTTTGAAAAAAAGACCCGGCTGACGCCACCCTTTTTCTCTCGGGCGCACGTCAGATTTGTGGGGTGAAGTCATGCAGCCACCTTCATCTCATCTGAGCGACGCTCCCAGAAATCCTCAAAGCGTCCACTGAGTTTGCTACAGCGGAGGGCGATGATTGCATTGGCCCCTTTGACCGTCCAGTGCATTCCGGCACGCTTCAGCCGGGTGCCGATCACCACTTTGCATCCCGCCTCCACTACGCCGGTCGAGGTACATAACCCTTGCTGATGAAACTTCGGATAGCGCATTCGCCGTCGATTGTTCCAGATGTAGTGGATACATTCCCGTGCTTCTCCGTATTGGCTAGCGTAGGGATGGAGAGCTTGCACGAGGGATCGCAAATGGCCCTGGTCGAGTTCCTCATAGCGCTGCTCAATCCAGGCCTTGCCGGCAGCATCGCGGTTGTCGAAGAGGGCTTTGCCCACCGTACTGAGGTGCTCTTTCGCATGAAACCGGTCGAGAGTCTGAATCGCATCGGGAAATAGTTCGCTCGCGGTATTCCAGATCCAAGTCGAACCGTCGCCCAACACCACGCGCCGTATCGCTTCGGTAAAACCTCGCCGGGTCGCCTCGCGTTGGACGCGCGCGGCGAAGTCCGAAACCTTCGGGCTGGTATCCCGGGTGGCGGCGCTTTCGATCGCCGCCGAATAGCTAATCGATCCGGGGTCCCGCATCGGCTTACCTTCCGGGTCGCGCGCTTCCGCGCTCCAGATCGTCACCAGCTTGGCCTCGCGAGTTTTGGCGGAACCGTCCGGTTGCTTGCCGCCGCGACCGGTCACTTCCGAGGCGCGCATGGGCACCCCGGTGCCGTCCATCCCCAGATACAGGGTGGGAGCGCCGGGACTCAGCTTTTCCACTGGCTGGCGTTCATCGACGGCGATCTCGGCCCCCAGCACTTCCGCGAGTCGTTCCACTTGTTTGGCACTCACTTCTACTCCGGCCAATTCGTGCAGCAGCCCGCTACTCTCCTCAAAGCTCACCAAGGCGGCCGCGCTCGCCGTCATGCGCAGAACTCCCGGGGTCACCGAAGACCAGGCCAGACCCAGGGCTCGATCGCGCGGGCAGAATCCGCTCTGGCAGCGCTCGCAGTGATAGTAAGCGCGCTCAAGCCACAACGGCCCCAGCACGCTCACGAAGGTCTTCGCTCGTCGGTCCACGTACCGCGCCAACTCCCCACAGGCGCAGGCCAACTGCGGCCCCGCGTAGTCGCTGGTGTCGGCATTCAGATGTTGCTCCAAGGCTCGTGCTGCCAGCCGCAGCGCTTGCCGACGCGCGGCGATCTCCACCGCTTCCAGGTCCAGATCCTGGACCGCGGAGCGACCTAAGAGCCCCTCCAATTCTTTCCCGATCTCTTCTTGGAGGCTCGCCGGGAGCCCTTTTTTTCGGCGGCTTCCGCGGCCGGCGCCGTCGGCAACTCGGCGTCGGCCCACTGCTCACAAGAGTCCCAGTAAGCCTCCACCTGCTGCCGGAACTCGCGACCGGCTTCGATCTGCTGACGCAGCACGGGAACCTGCTCGGAGTCGACGTAGCGCGAGCGCGTCTTCCCGCCCACCGCCTGCGTGAGCAGGTAGTAGGGGCCATGCCGGGCCTTGGGATCACGCTGACAGGCGCAGTTGGCCTGCCCACACTTCATCCGGCGTTCGTTAACCGTGCCCCGGCGCATCGGCCGGGGCTGAGACAGGGCCGTCGATAACTCAGTGACTTGAGGGGGGACAACAGTTTGGTTAGTCATGGCCCTATCCTACAGCACAACACGCTGTAGGACAAGCTCGTTTCTTTGCACCTCTCGCACCGCAAACCACTTCCTTGTCGTGCGCTTTTTTCTCTCGACCTGCTTGACTCCCTGGGGCCCGGGTGTACTCTATCAAGAGGCGCGCAGTGCGGGCGCCATCAGTCATCTACCGAGACAAAGAGAAGGAGTGAAATTGCGAAGAGCTGGGGCCGGTAATACCGTGGTTGTCGGAGCCGCGGGGGCCACCATTGGTTCCAATCAGTGGCGCTGTGGCAAACAGCGGGAACACACAGCTGTGCGGCGCCCTGAGCACTTCTGTCAACGGTAATGTCCGACAGGGTGCGGCGTACGTTTTCGGGCCCTGAGCGCGACATCAAGACTCAGGCCGCCTGGAGACTTACGTTACATCTGGGGAAAACGGGTGGGTGACGTTCAAAGCCGGAATGTCAAAGATATCAAAAGATTTGCGGGAATGTCTTACATGAAAAACCACGGATGGCAGCCTGGCGGACGCTCGCATGACGGTAACGTTTCCGGGACAGCTTCGACCACGTTCAAAGCCACGATGTATAACGAATCAAAGGAGTTGCTGATATGTCTGCGGCAGCGGAACCAACCCCAGCGGAGGCGAGAGAGGTTACAGGTCAACGTTACAGGGGACGTTACAAGTGAGAAGCAGCTTTGTGATCGGCCCTCCGCCTTCCTAAGTTCACGCCGGCGGCCGGAACCGGCCGATCTTTGATGGAACTTCGTGCCTGCTCGAGGTGTCTCAAATTGCAGAAGGGTTGACCGGTAGCATGCCGGGGGCAACTTGCCGTGGTCCCGGGCACCTGCTATCTTGGTGGTGTTATGGAAGCGGCGCGAACGCTCCAAACCGCGCTGCAGGGCATCAGCCAAACCGCCCTGGAGAGAGTCGGGCCCCGAGCCGCCGAAGAAGCGGCCCTGGTGGCGGAACTAAAGGCCGGCGCTGAGGACGCGTTCGCTTACATCCTGGGCCTCTATCAGAACCCGGTTTACGGTCTGGTCGCGCATATTCTAGGCAACGATTCGGACGCCGCCGACGTCCTGCAGAACGTGTTCATAAAGGTTATCCGGGGCATCGGCCAATTCCACGGCCAGAGCAGCCTGAAGACCTGGATCTATCGCATCGCCGTGCGCGAGGCCCTGAATTATCGCCGGGGCTGGTTCCGCCGGCACGTTCACGAGCCCTTTTCTCGTGATGATACCGCCGAGGCGGTGGCCGTGCTCGCCGCCCGAGCGGACGGCGACAACCCTTACGAAACCCTGGAACTGGCCGAGCGGCAGCAGATGGTGAAGGCGGCGCTCAACGGCCTGCCCCCGGTCTACCGCGCCGTGCTCGTGCTGCGGGAGATCGAGGAGTTCTCGTACGACGAAATTGCCGAAGTACTCGGCATCGCGGAAGGCACGGTGAAGTCGCGCCTGATGCGCGGCCGGGAGCTCCTGCGGCGGAGGCTGGCTGCCGTTCTGGGCTACTGACCCGGCGTCCTTTTTGGATTAGCGTATGTTCGAATCCTGCCTTGAAATTCGCCGTCAGTTTTCCGATTACGTCGATGACGCCTGCTCGGACGCTGCCCGGCATTCGATTCGATACCACCTGCGCACCTGCGCCGCCTGCGACCTGGAACTGGAGCGTTATCAGCTCCTGCGGGCGGACCTGCGGTCCCTGCCACGGCCGAGGGTGTCCGAGTCGGACCAGTTGCGGCTGAACGTGGCCCTCTCCCGCGCGCTTCACGCCAACACGTTTGAGATCCTGCGCGTGCACTTCGAGAACGCCCTCCGCCCCCTGCTGTTGCCGGCCTCCGGTGCGGTGCTGGCCGGGCTTCTCTGCCTGGGCCTTACGCTCGACTGGCTGATTGTTCCGCCGCCGATGCCGGACGCCTCTTCGGTGACTCCCGCCGCCGTCGAGGCCCTGGAGCCGGTGGACTTCAATACCGGCAAGGACGGTCTGTGCCTCGTGGGGCACGTGAACGCGGACGGCCGGGTGGTGGATTACCAGGTGGTCTCCGGCAAGCAGTCGCCGGAACTGAAATCGCATCTCGATCACTTGATGTACTTCAGCGTTTTCCGGCCGGCCACGCGCCTCGGCAAACCCACCGACGGGCAGGTGATCCTATCCTTGCGCCGCATTACCGTGCGCGCCTGGGAGACGCCGCCTCGCGACGAGAACGGCAAGAGCCCAGCGTCCAGCTCAGACCTTGCTCCGGAATCGGCGGAGAGGGCGCGCGTTTGACGCCTGCCTCAGCGATGGAGGCGCGCCCTCGCAATCACCGGTCCGGGCTCGGCCCCAACCAATTCCTCAAACCCTTTCCTTCCTCATACGCTTCACAGTTGGTTCGCCGGACGGCTCGAGCATTTCGAGTTTGGTCCTTCCAGGTCACGTTCTTGATTCTCGCCGTAGCGCTCCTGACCACCGCCGCGCCGCTGCGGGCGCAACAGGGCGGCGGCAATGTGACCGTGGCCCCAAACGAACAGCTTTTCACGGTCCTGGCGGCCATGAACGCAGCCGGATATGACACCGGCCTGAACTCCGAGCCGTCGTCCAGCCCGCGGCTGGAAGCCCGTGCCTGGTGCAGCGAGCACAAGACGGAGGTTTTCACGGCGCTCCAGAAGTTCTATGCGGTCCACGCCTACGCCGATTCCGCTGCCAATCTCGGGCAGTTCGTTTCGCTGGCACTGATGATGGGTCCGCCTCCCAATTTCAAACTCACGGTTGCCGACACGGACTTGCCGCCCGACGCCCAAGGTATCAAGGAGCTGGTTCCGCTCCTGCAGCGCTTTTACCGGGAAGCCGATCTGCAGCAGCTCTGGACCCATCTTCAGCCGGCTTACGACCAGGCGGTCGGAGACCTGAGTGATCCCATGCGGCGCTCGATCGCCGCCACCGACGCCTATCTGCGCTTCGCCAGCGGAGCTTACCTGGGACGCACGTACAGCATCAGCGTTTCGTTGCTGGGCGCGCCGGATCAAGTGCAGGCTCGCATCTACGGCGCGAACTACTACGTGGTGATAACGCGATCATCCCGGCCACGGATCGCCGATCTGCGCCACCAGTATCTGCACTTTCTGCTCGATCCCTTGGCCCTGAAGTACGCCCTCGAGATTCATCAGAAGGCGCCCTTGGCCGCGCTGGCGCGGCCGGCCCCGGCCCTTGGCACCGACTTCAAAGAGGACTTCTCGCTATTGCTCACCGAGTGTCTGATTCGCGCCGTCGAGCTGCGCATGGATAAGCCTGCCAACGCGGCGGATCAGATCAATCAACTGACCAAGGACGGTCTGATCCTGGTGCCTCATTTCTACGAGGCGCTCGGCGACTATGCCAAGCAAGACGCCTCCATGAACGTTTATTACCGGCAGATGGTTCTTGGAATTGTGCTCCAGAAGGAACGGCAGCGGCTGGCCAAGGTCCAGTTCTCCCCGGTCGCGGCTATGCCGGAGCCCGTCAGCCACCCGGCCCCGCCGCCCAGCGCGGAAGAGGCTCAACTCGACCAGGGCGATAACCTCATCTTTGACGCCAAATACGCCGAGGCCAAGGTGGTGTTCGAGAACGTGCTCGGCACCAGCCCTCAGAGTGAGCGGGCGCTGTTCGGTCTGGCCGTGGTGGCCAGCAACACACGCAAGCCCGACACCGCTGAGGAGTATTTCGCCAGAACGCTCGCCGTGGCCCGCAGCCTGCGCATCGCCTCGTGGTCGCACATCTATCTCGGGCGCCTGTACGACCTCGAAGGCCATCGCAAAGAGGCGCTGACGCAGTATCAGGCGGCTGCCGTAACGGCGGGTGCGTTTCCGGATGCCCTGCGGGCCGTCCAGGCTGGCTTGGCACAGCCGTTTGGGTCTAAACCCGAGTCCCGACCTTGAGGTGATTCAAGCCTCCTGCAACCGCTCGAACTCCGCCGCCGTCCAACAACCAGATTGTCGCGAATCGAGGGATCTGTGATGCGCAGGCCGAAACTTGCCGCCATCTCGCCGGGCCTCATCTGGCTGCTCTTTTTCTGCGTCCCGCCAGGGAGCGGTGCCGAGGCCCTCGTTCAGTCGGCGCCCCATACCAAATTGGGCCTCCTGTCGGAAACGGATTTCGTGGAGCCTGGCCAGACGCTCAATCTTGGCCTGCTCTTTGAGATCGAGCCGCACTGGCACATCTACTGGATCAACCCCGGCGACTCCGGCGAGCCGCCGCGAGTGAAGTGGGCCCTGCCGCCGGGCTTCCGGGCGGGCGATCTCGAATGGCCCGCGCCCGCCCGGCTGGCAAGTGGACCCCTTACCGACTACGGATACCAGGGCCGTGTACTTCTGATGTCGCCGGTGCGTGTTCCCCACCAGCTTTCAGCGCTGGAGGTCATGATCTCGGTGCAAGTCCAGTGGCTCGTATGCAGCGACATCTGTATTCCCGCCAAGGCCTCGATCTCTCTAGAGCTGCCGGTCGGTCACGCCGCGCCTTCGCCGCCCGAGGATCAGGCCGCCTTGTTTCGAGCCGCCCGCGAGAGCCTGCCGCGTCCGTTGCCGCCGGGTTGGCGGGTGAGTGCTGACGACCTAGGGGGCGCATTCCGGATTCGGTTGGTTACCGGAGCAAAAATCCAGCGGGTGAGCTTCTTTCCCCTTGAGTTCAACCAGGTTGAAAACTCCAAGCCGGAGATATCAACTCCCCTCCCGAATGGAGTGGAGGTGGTGGTTTCGAAATCCGATCAGCTCTTACAACCCGTCGACAATCTGCGAGGCGTGCTGGTCATCGACGGCGGGGGCTCTTACCATGTTTCGGCAGCGGTGCGACAGGGGATCAGCCGAGAGGGTCGGGAGCGCGCCAGCCCGGCGACACTATGAGGGATCGCCCCGATGATGAGATCCGAAACCCGGCCTCGAAAAGTTCGCGACGGTCGAAGGAATCCCGCAAATAAGGAGGTTGCGTCATGAGCACTCATCGCACCCAGCTATTGTTGGTCCTGCTTTTCACCTTGAGCCTGCCGGCGCGGGCTGTCCGGGTCGGGGAGCCGGCTCCGGATTTCACTGCCTCTGACAGTAACGGTCAGTCGCACACTTTGTCCGCGTATCGAGGCAAATTCGTAGTGCTCGAGTGGCACAATCGCGACTGCCCCTACACGCGGAAGCAGTACGAGAGCGGCAATATGGAGAAGCTGCAGCAGAAGTGGACCATGCGGGGGGTGGAGTGGTTCACGGTGATCTCATCGGCGCCAGGCAAGCAGGGCTACGTGACGGCCGCTCAGGAGAACGCTTACGTGCTGGAGGTTCACGCCGCGCCCAGCGCCGTTCTGCTCGATCCTGAGGGCAAGCTGGGGCGGCTCTACCAAGCCAAGACGACGCCGCACATGTTCATTATCGATCCCAACGACATTCTGATTTACAATGGTGCCATCGACGACAAACCCACCACGGATCTCTCGGATATCGCCGCCGCGCACAACTACGTGGATGCGGCGCTGGAGGCAGCCTTGGCGGGCAGGCCGGTGGAAGTCTCGGTAACTCGGCCCTATGGCTGTTCGGTGAAGTACCCTGATTAGCGGAACCAGCCGGCGAAGTGAGCTGTAACCTCAAGGAGGCGACCGGCCGTGGCCCGGTGGCTCCCTACCCGTCGGCGTTTACGGTGATCAGATCCTGCGGAAGGTCCAGAAGAGAAATCCCGCGAGAACGATGGACGCGGGCAGCGTCAGCACCCACGCCATGGCCAGATTCCTCACCGTTGACCACTGCAAGCCGGAATGGTTGGCGGCCATCGTACCGGCCACGCCGGATGAGAGCACGTGGGTGGTGCTGACCGGCATGCCGAATCGATCCGCCATCTCGATGGTAGCCATGGCCACGATCTCCGCCGCTGCTCCCTGCCCATAAGTCAGGTGGCTCTTTCCGATCTTTTCACCCACCGTCACCACGATTCGCTTCCAGCCCACCATCGTTCCGAGCCCCAGCGCGATGGCCACCGCCACCTTCACCCAGGGCGGGATGAACTTGGTCGCGTCGTCGACGTGCTTCTTGTAGTTGGCGAGCTCGGACCGCTCGTCAGCAGTGAACTTCGGTTGGCCGGACTTCTGCATCAGGCGCAGGGCCTCGCTCACGATATACATGTCATTGCGGAAATTGCGAGTGTACTCCGGGGGCACCGCCGCCAGGTTCTTGTAGATGGCCATTTCGTCGCCGATTTCGTTCACGAGCTGGCGCAGGGCGAGCATGGTGTTCGGCTTGAATTCCTTGCTGCGAATATAGTCGGTGACGTCCTGGCGCGGATCGCCCACCACGGCCGCCGGCGTCACGTAACGGCCCAGCATATCGGCGGTCTGGCGGGATACGGCAATGAAGTCCTGGCTATCTTTGGGGCTGACAGCGTGGTTGAGAGCGTAGGCCGTGGGAACCGTGCCGATGAGAATCAGCATGATCAAGCCCATGCCTTTCTGGCCGTCATTCGAGCCGTGCGCGAAGCTGACGCCGGTGCAAGTCAGGATCAGGAGGCACCGAATCCAGAACGGCGGCGGCTCGGTTCCTTCGGGAGCCTCAAACAAGCGCTTGTCACGCAGCAGCTTCTTCGCCAGGAGGAGCAGCAAAGCCGCCAAGCCGAACCCGATCAGGGGCGATAGCAGCAGCGTCTCACCGATCTTGGTGGCCTGCGACCAATCCACGCCGCTGGTGCCGGTCTTGGGTGACATCAACTGATTGGCGATGCCTACGCCGATGATCGATCCGATCATGGTATGGGAGCTGGAGGCAGGCAGCCCGAGGAACCAGGTTCCCAGGTTCCAGAGGATGGCCGCTATCAGCAGGGCGAAGACCATAGCGAATCCGGCCCCGCTGCCGACTTGCAGGATCAGCTCGACGGGCAGCAACGAAATGATGGCAAAGGCTACCGCGCCGCTGGAGGTGAGCACCCCAACGAAGTTCCACATGCCGGACCAGACCACCGCCATGTGCGGCTCTAGTGAATGCGTGTAGATCACGGTTGCCACCGCGTTGGCCGTGTCGTGAAAGCCGTTCACAAATTCGAAGCCCAAAGCGATACACAGCGCCAGGCCCAAAAGGAGAAAGGGATACGCCGACGTGGTCCGCACCCCGGACAGGTCGGAAATCAGATGGAACCCCGCATAGGCAACCCCGACCACCAGGGCGACGCCAAACACCAGCATCCCCGCCCTGCCGCCCCGGCCTTTTTTTGCCAGTTTCTCGTCCAACCGGCTCGCCGCCGGTGCCACTGTGGCCACAGTCTCCTCGAGAGCCATCGTCCCCTCCAGTGGGAGGAGGGTACATCAAGGTATGTGAAGCTCAGGTTACAATTGGGCGACATTTGTAAGACGCCGCTCCGGAGCGCTGTGAAACGGGAGCCGTTCGAGCCTTTTGGCGCCAGGCGTCAATGCTCGAAGGTTGTATACTCCTTGGCCGCCCGTCCGAAGGATGTGATTGAGTGGCGAAGGCGGTAAGGAGACGGCATGAACACGTTTGTGGCGGAACTGGCAGGCACTGCATTGCTGATTCTGCTCGGTGACGGAGTGGTGGCGGGCGTCCTGCTCGGAAAGTCGAAGGCGCAGGGGTCGGGGTGGATCGTGATCACCACGGGCTGGGGTCTCGCGGTAGCCATGGCGGTTTACGCCGTCGGCCGCATCAGCGGCGCGCATATCAACCCTGCTGTCACTGTCAGCTTGGCGCTCGTGGGCAAGTTTCCCTGGAGCCAGGTGCCGGGCTACATTACGGCCCAGCTTCTGGGCGCATTCCTGGGCGCGGTGCTGGTGTGGCTGGCGTATCTCGCCCATTGGCCCGAGACGCCCGATCCGGCGCTCAAGCTGGGCGTCTTCTGCACTGCGCCCGCCGTGCGGCAGACGGCCGCCAATGTTCTCACCGAGGTCATCGGCACCTTTGTACTGGTCTTCGGTGTGCTCGCGCTCGGCTCCTACAAGCCCGCCAACGATTCCGGCCTCACCCCGCTGCTTGTAGGCTTGCTCGTGTGGGCTATCGGACTTTCGCTGGGCGGGCCTACAGGTTACGCCATCAATCCGGGCCGCGACTTCGCGCCGCGCCTGGCCCACGCTCTGCTGCCCATCGCCGGCAAGGGCGGGTCCGACTGGGGGTATGCCTGGATTCCGGTGCTGGGACCGTTGGCCGGCGGCGCGCTCGGAGCCATAGCCTACGTAAGGTTACTGGGATCTTGATGGGTGATGTGTGCCAGGCCGGCCGATCTTCACAATCCGGATCGCTGGACGCCCAGTGGCGCTCGGCCGGCGCACGCTGGTGATGGGTGTGCTCAACGTCACGCCCGACTCGTTTTCCGACGGCGGCCTCTATCTCGATCCCAAATCAGCCGTCGAGCACGGGCTCGAGATGGCGCGGCAAGGGGCCGACTGGATCGACGTGGGCGGCGAGTCCACCCGTCCAGGCTCGAAACCGGTCACGGTTGACGGGGAGCTCGCCCGCGTGCTGCCGGTGATTCGCGGCCTGCATCGCCGGGCGCCTAAACTCCCCATTTCGATTGACACCACCAAGGCCGCGGTGGCCGAGGCGGCGCTCAAGGCCGGCGCGGCTGTGATCAACGACGTGAGCGGGCTCCGCGTTGATCCCGCCCTGGCGGACGTAGCGCGCCACGGGCGCACGCCGCTTGTGCTGATGCACCTGCGAGGCCGGCCTGAGACTATGCAGCAGGGGCCTTTTGCGCGCGAGATTCGCCGGTCGCTTGGCCGAGGGCTTGCCTGGTCCATCCGTCAGGCTCTTGAGCGGGGCGTGTGCCGCTCGCAGCTCCTGATCGATCCCGGACTTGGATTCGGCAAGACCCGGCGCCAGAACTATCAGATTCTGGCCGGCCTCACGCGCCTGCAGCGCTTTGGACTCCCGCTCGTCGTCGGTAGCTCACGCAAGTCGTTTGTGCGGGCGATTGCCTCCGGCGAGGGGTTGGACCCTGATTCAACGCGGCGGCGCACCCACGGCCGGCGCCACGGAGCACGCCCCGAAGCAGCTTCCTTACAGATGGCTGACGCCGCTGCCGTGGTAGCGGCGATTCTCGAGGGCGCCCATGTCGTCCGCATACACGACGTGGCAGCATTGATGCCGGCGATCCGAATCGCCGACGCGACCCTGGAGGCAAGATAGGCCCAACAACGCCAGCGATTCCAGCGTCTGTGCTGGCTTGCCTACGATAAGTCCTCCTTTGTTACTCTCCGTGTTACGGACAGAGCGCCATCGATGCCCTATAGCAGAGTCAGGACGAGAGTCGGGCTGGGATCCAAAAGGCCGCCCTGCCGGGAAGCGGCGTGGCTGAAGAAAGAACAGCGAGATTGAGGAATGAACCTACTATGTTATTGTTACTTGGAGTGAGTATGGGGGTGGCACGGACTTCCAGACTAGGGTTCGGCCCACAGAGGTCCCCGGAGGATAGCGAAGGGATGCCCTTGTCACAGCTCGGCTAAAAGCTGGAGAAATTCGCCAAAAAGAGTCGCTGCGGGGCCGGGGCCGAATCCCAACACTTGCGCGCATTCCCGGCTCTCGCATCAGGACACAGGGGGGCCTCCATTAAATTGAAAAACAAATCCAAGAAGTCTTTTAGAATCAACGAAGGCCTCAAAAAACAAACCCAAAACGAACCCAAAGCCAACCCACGCGGAGTTTTTGGAGGAGTTGGGTATTGGCGTCATGTGGGAGCCAGTAAATAATTGCGCCCGAGGCCGCGATCTTCCCAAATGACAAACTGCGCTATTTCCGGCGGGAACCCGGACCGAGGCTGTTAGAATGAGCGCAATGGAATCAGGACCACAGCTCTTCGGGACCGATGGCGTCCGTGGCGTGGCGGGCGAATACCCGCTCGACCGCGCGACCGTGTGGAAGCTCGGCTGCGCCCTCGGCAAGGTGCTGCAGAGAAGCGCGGACGGACGGCCCATCCGGGTGGTCCTGGGGCGGGACACCCGCGAATCGGGGCCCTGGATTGCCGACCTGTTCGCCACCGGTCTCGCTTCGGCCGGCGTGGGCGTGGGCGATGCCGGCGTGGTCACTACCCCGGGCGTGGCCTACCTCACCCGCAGTCATGGTTTTGCGGCCGGCGTGGTGATCTCCGCGTCTCACAATCCTTTCCGTGACAATGGCATCAAGGTTTTTTCGACTGCCGGCACCAAGCTGCCCGAGTCCGTCGAGGTGGAAATCGAGCGCGCCATGGAAGAGGTGACCGCCGAAGCGTCCGCCTCGAATGGGTTCGTCGAGCCGGTAGCCGATCTTGAGCGGGACTACGTGACCTTTCTCGCTAACCTAGCGAGCGGTCTGGAGGGGCTGCCTTCGCTGCGGTTGGTGGCCGATTGCGCCTATGGAGCGGCGGCCCGGGTGGCGCCCGATCTCCTGCAAGAGCTCGGCATCCCCGTGCAAGTATTGAATGCCTCGCCGGACGGCCGCAACATCAACTTGAACTGCGGCTCGCTTCATCCCGAGGGGTTGGCCGATGCCACCCGCGCCGCCGGAGCCGATCTGGGAGTGGCTTTTGACGGCGACGCCGACCGCGCCAAATTCGCCACCCGCTCGGGCCGCGTGCTCGACGGTGATTATGTGCTCTATGCCGCTGCCCAGCTTCTTCAGGACCGGCGGGAGCTCCGTGGCGGCGCCGTGGTGGGGACTTTGATGAGCAACTTTGCCCTGGAGCGGGAGCTCGCGCTCCGCGGCCTGGGCCTGAAGCGCGCCGCCGTGGGCGACCGCTATGTGCTCGAGGAGATGCTGCGCTCGGGCATCAACCTGGGCGGCGAGCCTTCGGGGCACATCATCTTTGCCGATCAGTCGCTCGCCGGAGACGGCCTGATCACGCTGCTCCAGGTGCTGCGGATCGTGTCCGAGACCGGCAAGAGCCTGGAGGAGCTGGTGAGCGGCTATGCCCCGCTGCCGCAACTCATCCTTAACGTGCGCGTGCGGACGAAGCCGCCGCTCGAATCGATCCCGGAGATCCGCGACGCGATCGAAGCTTGCCGCCGCAACATCGACGGAAACGGACGCGTGGTGGTGCGCTACTCAGGGACCGAGCCCTTGGCGCGGGTCATGGTGGAAGCCGAGGATGGCGTCGTCGTCGAAAGACATGCTGAGGCCATTGCCGGCGCCATCGAGAGCGCGATCGGCGAGGGCGCTGCTCATTCCGGCTCCTGAAGGGGTTGAGGGCAACCTCGAAAGACCAGGTGTCATCTAGCTTGGCAGAAAAGCGCGGAAAGGACACAAACTTCGAAGCAGCAGTTGGAGGTGAGGCTATGCGGATGAAATCATCACTAGCCCTGATGGGCGTGCTCACGTCCGCGCTGGCCATGGCGGGGCAATCTTCAACACCAGCTCCCACGCCGGCCACGCCCGCACCCGTAGCCGCCGTCAGCGCCGCTCCCGCTTCCGCCCCGGTGGCGCCGGCCGGATCAACGAATGCCGCGGCGAGCACTCCCGCGACCCCAGCTTCGACCGCAGGCGCTCCGCCGCCCAGCACGGTCGCCGGCCAGCTCGTGGTGCCCGTCAACACGACGATTCCTCTCTCGCTCAGCAACACCCTGAACTCACGCACCGCTTACGCGGGCCAGGCCATCTATTGCGTCACGATTTATCCGATCGCAGTCAACAACCGCATCGTCCTTCCGGTCGGCACCTACGTTAAAGGAAAGATCACGCAGGTGACGCGGCCCGGCCGTGTCAAGGGCAAAGCCGAGATGGGTCTGCGTTTTGACGAGATCACGCTGCCGAACGGCGTCACCAAGCCGCTGCGGGCAATCCTCTCGGGTTTCGGAGGCAGCGGAAACGAGGGATTTAATCCCAAAGAAGGTAAGATTCAGGGTGAGTCTTCGAAAGGCAAGGACGCGGAAGTGATCGCCATCAGCGGCGGCGAAGGCGCGGCCATCGGCTCCGTAGCCGGCATCAGCAGCGGGCATAGCGGTGTAGGGGCCGGAGTGGGCGGCGCTGCCGGTGCGGTGGGCGGTTTGGTCTACGTGCTGGCGACCCGGGGCAAAGAAGTCGTGCTGCCCCAGGGAACGAACCTCGAACTGGAACTGGCAGCGCCCCTAACCTACTACGCGGACGAACTCGAGTCACCATCAAGCGGTCCTGCCGGCCCGGCGCTGGGGCGTCGAGACCCAGGACCGGGTCTGTAGGCTTCCTTGCTAGCCTAACTACAGAAACACCACCGATTGAAGACCGGAGACCTCAAAGCGCTTGCGGCAGCGGGGGTTCCGGCACTGAAGAAAATCGTCGCGCCGGATCATATAGGAGCGGGCCTTCGTGAAACGCGCCCGGTCACGCTCGTCGGTGCGGCCCGGCAAGGCCTTCTTCTTCGTGCGGACCAGCCAGCGCACCTCGTAGGTCTCGCTCTGGCGGCACTTGTCGCAGTTCAGCACGGCGGGCTTTACGGTCTCGACCTCGTCGAAAAACTCGCGCTCGTCCATACGCCTTCGATTCTATCCGAAAATCATCGGACAACTCCATGCCCGAGACCGATCGAAGCGGCCGGGCGGCGAGCGCTAATACTTGGCCTGCGGCAGAGATCTCAGGTAAGCCACGATCGCGGTGGCGTCCTCGTGGCTCATGTGATAGACGTGCATCGGCGGCCGGATGGGACGTCCCGTGGGCTGCAAGCCCTTTTCCAGAACCATCGTCATGTCGGCGTCGTTGAAGCTCGGCAGACCTGCCAGGGCCGGCGCCCGGAACGCCCAATCGGGTTGCGGGACCACGGCTGAGAACCACGTGGGCGCGCCGTCGAGCCAGCGCGAGTGATCGAGTTGTCCTCCGGAGTCGCGCGGCGAATGGCACTCACCGCACATGGCCACGTTTTCCACCAAGTAGCGGCCGCGTTCCACCTGGGCGCTTCCGGCCGGAGCTTTCTGGGCTGCCCACACCAAACCCACGCTCACCAGCGCGGCGATCGCGATCACGAAGATCTTTTTCATTCCTCACTCCTCATCGAGGCATTCTACTCTGTCTGGCACGAGCCTGTCTCGTGTCCACTATCTTGTCTGGCTGGGGCTTCAAAGAGGCTGAAAGGACGACGTCCTACGCCGAACCCCAATCTCTCGGCTTCAGCATTCTGGGTCCGAGCCATCCGAACGCAACTGCGTCGATCAGGAGATGCGAGGCCATCGACGGGTAGAGGCTGCCCATTCGCGCGACCGGCCAGGCCAGCAAGGCGCCGAGCAACGCCGCGCGCACCATGCCGCTCGGCCGCTGGTAGGAATGCGCCAGGCCAAAGGCCGCGGACGAAAGAGCCCAAGCCGCGGTCGTGGAATGGAGCGTACGACCGATGATGGCAAAAAGATAGCCCCGATAGAGAAACTCCTCCGCCAGAGCTGCGGTGGGCGCTACCAACGCCACCGCCCAGATCTTCTCCGAACGCGTCTTCGGCATGAGCAGGTAGACCAACTCGGTCTCCTCGGGCCACCAACCCCAACGCTCGAGGACGAGCAGCAAACCGAGTCCTGCCGCGGACACCGCCGCGAGCAGCATCGTCCAGCCGGCCAGAGTCAGAAAGGAAACCGGTCGGAAGCCCAGCTCGCCGGCGCCGAGCCTCGCGACCCTTACTGCCGCCAGGCCCAAAGCGACAAACAGCCACTCCGAGGCCGCGGCCGACAGGTAGAGCGAGACACGCGGCAGCGTCCGCAGTTGCGGGTCTTGCGCGGTCAACCAGCTCATCGCTGGAATACCCGCTACAACCAACAGCAGAAAGCCGATTTCAGCGGCGCGTTCAACCATGACACCAACAAGGATCAGGGGTTGCGCAACAGGCGGCCGAGCGCCTCCTGGCAGCGGTCCCGATAGACCTCGAGGGGCGCGTCTTCCGGCCCCATCAGCCACTGCAGGCAGTAGCCGTCAACCAGCGCCCTTAGAGTACTGGCCGCCGCTTCGGGATCTACCCGCCGGAACTCGCGCCGGCGGACGCCCTCTTCGATGATGGCGGCGTCACGCCGGCGGCAGGCGTTCAGAAAGCTGCTGATCGATCGCCGGTAGCGCTCGGTGTGCGACGCGAGCGCCACGTAATCAAACAGCACCCGGTACAGTTTGCGGTTAACTTCGGCGCTGTGAAACAACACCTCGATCTCAGAGCTCAGAAGGTCGCGCGGCGGCGCGCCGCTGCTCGCAATGTCGCCGAGTGTGCGATCGAGCTCGGCAAGCAGCCATTCGAGCACTGCCTCGACCAGATCGTCCTTCTTCGGGAAGTAATAAAGCGCGCCTCCCTTGCTCGACCCGGCTCGGCTCACGACCCCTTCAATGGTGAGGCTCGGCAGGCCTTTCTCCAGGATCTCCGCATATCCGGCCTTAACAAGAGCCTCGCGGCGGCGCTCCGTCAATTTTGGATTGGCTTTGCGTGGGCTCATCGGTTT
>DATDGR010000186.1:0-13209 GCA_036521995.1 Terriglobia bacterium
CTAGTCGTCTGATTGGGTCAGAATCTGAACAAAAGTGACAAGTTTTTGATGCCAGACAACACTTCACCTTTTGCGGAGGCTGGCTGACGAGCTTCGCGGGACGTGGCCTATAGCTGTGAATCGGTTGCATCAAGTGCCCGCGATAAGACCCATAAAGGGATGCTTCCGATCATACGATCGGATCGCTCAAGACGGGAGGTTCTCCCGTGTTCCGCAGGCTGCGCGCTACTAGCGTCATCGAGATAAGTCTCGGCCTCCGATCCACAGCGTTTGGATCAATCATAGCACCGTTAGTGGCGCCTCGGTTCGCCCGACCTCGTCGGTTTGAGGTCGAAGACTTCGCTAGTATACTCACATAGATATCGCTCGCTGCTGGGCAGGTTGAGCCGCCGGAGTCGTGCGTGCAGACGTAGCCGGGAGTGCTGTCGCTGGCCAAATTCCACGTATACGTCACGTAGCTAGTGGACGTACCTACGTTGCAAGTTTTTCCAAGCAGTTTATCAAGGGTGGTGGAAGGTTGACTTGTAGTAAGACACGGATCAGGTGGTGGGCTCTGTGCAGAGGCGCAGCCTGCGGCTAACAGGGCGAATAGAAGCGCGTCCCCCCCCCACCGGAGCATCGAAGCGAGTGTCTGGCATCGAAGCATGGTCCCCTCCTCTGTGAGGGCGCCCACCTCTTTACGGACGTTCGCGGCGGCACCCCTCAAGCCGTCGTAGGCCGGAACGGTACCGCACGCGGTTCGCCGCGCGATTCGCTCATCGGCTTGTGTTGGGCTTCGGCGATTGGGCTGAACGCTAGCGCAGGCTCTATCAAAAGTCAAGTTAATTTTTCGTGAATGCGTGGTCCGCCAAACGACGTTTCACGATCAGCGCGGGCTTAGGGCACCACCGGCTCTTCTGCGTGAAGGGCCACTTTTAGATACCCGATTCTAGGAAGAGCGCCCAATGCCACCATCCTCAAAAGGAATACTCCAAGTCTGAAATCTCTCGTATGACGGAGGGGACGTAAAAGGTACACGAGAAAATCGAGAGCGCTAAATGGAAGGAAACAAATCAGATAAGCTGGCGGAGAGGGTGGGATTCGAACCCTTCGAGCACGGTAATTTTCCCTTCTTGACAACTGCCTGAAGTATGATATAGTAATCGAGCGGATAGAACGGAGGCACCTATCCTGCTTGTGCGCTGGCGGGTTCGGCCGGCGCGGGGAGGTTGCCGTGTCTCCACGCAAGAGTCCCACTCTCACCGCCAGGGGTCTGGCCGCCAACCGCGCGAATGCCCAGAAGTCCACCGGACCGCGCACCGAATTGCTGGAGGCTCTTGGTCTAGCCGATCGACGTAGGCCTACTGGCGGGAAAGAAACCACCGAACCTCAAAAAAAGATTCCTTATGCCAAAGCCAAGAAGTCCTCTAGAATCAGGAGATAGCTCAAAAGTGTGGGGCTAGGCCAAAGCCGGAATGTCCTTTAGAATCAACAAAACTGGGGCTACACCCAAAGCCACGCCAAAGCAAGGATGTCCTTTAGAATCTGTAGGGCCAGTTGCGCCAAACCCAATTTGTGATCCTCCAACCTAAGTTCAATACAACACACTTATAATAAATGATTTATTGCCATCCGCGGCTTGAGGGACCCCAAAGCCGTCCCGGAGTCCAAGTGATGCCGCCCTTGGCTCGCGCGGGACGATACGGCGACGCATCATCCGATGACGCTCCCGCGGTCGCCGCGATCGTCATGGCTGGGATTTTTGAGGGACACTCTTCCCAGCGCCGCTGTTATGGTAGGCGCCGCCTTGCGGTCCCTGAGACGTGTTGCTTCCGGTGGCAGTGGTTTGGCGTGCTGACTTGGCCTGCCCGCTGGCCTTCGGGTTGGAAGGTTGATTGGACGCGCCGCCCGGCTGGCTCGGCTGCTGCCCAGTCCAATTGCCCGTGGCGGGCGGGGTGACGAAGACCTGAGCGGGCACGCTCGGAGCCGGGGAGCTGTCACGAGCGGACTGGCTTAACATCCCGTCCAGAACGCCGTCGGATACGCCGGCCTGCTTGAGACGGATGACGTCGTCAACCCCGAGGGAATACTTGCGGTTGGGTACTCACCATGTGGAGGATGGTTTCGTCGCTGACGCCTGCCTTGACCAGCCTCAGGATGGAATCGTTGGTGAGCAGCCGGCCGGCGCGGAGCACCCTCCCCTCGCCGGATTGCGGGCAGGGAGCCGCCTGAACCTTGATGCTCAGAGCTGAGAGCGCCGCCAGCAACAGCAAAGCCGGCATCAGATTTCTCTTCATTGGCCGCCTCTGACCCCCAAGTCGCGCCGGACGTCGGCTCGGACGCCGACCACGTTATCGTCGCAGCTTGCCTTCTCGGGCGCTATCGGCGGAAACCGCCGGCAGCGTGAGTTCACTCTCACGGAGCCGGTGGCGAGGAGTGAGCGGGTACCGCATGGGTGAGCAAAAGCGGAAGTCTCACCTTGTCTTTGAAGGTCAGGATCACCGAGGGCGGCGACGCAACTTTCAAGGTCGCGAGGTTTGGTGCGGCACCACAGCGGCCACCACACGGCCGGCATTGTTTCGCGGCTCCGCGGTTTCTGCGCCCGCTGGTTGAAATCAACCACGGTGGCTGAAATGGCGCGGCTGGAGCCGGCCAACGGAGTCCCAATGAGGTGCTAGGGACGGGTCTAAGTGACTCAGAACAAGCTGTTAGGCGAGCATACCAAAGTTTGGCAGGCCGCTTGCCCCAAAGGGGCTGGATGAGCAGGCAGGAGGTTCATCCGGAGGCGGTCTATGAAACGCCAATTTATAACACTTTTTGTCGTCTTAGTAGTTAGCTTAATTCCGGCTGTTCGGCTTACCGCCCAGGGTCCGGACCAAGGTCCCCCGCCAGGGGCGCAGCAGGCGGGGCCACCGCAAGGGGAGCAGCCAGGCGAGCCACAGGGGGATCAAGGTCAGAACCCGCCGACCGGCGTCGGCCGCATCAGTATCCTCAACGGCAGCGTCTCCACCCAGCGTGGTGATTCGGGCACCTGGGTGGCCGACACCATCAACACGCCTGTGGTGCCTGGAGACACGGTCTCCACGGCGGCGCAGTCCCGCACCGAAATCCAGCTTGACTTCGCCAACGTGTTGCGCCTGGATCACGACACTCAGGCGAAAGTGGCTGACTTGAGCCAGGGCCGAATCCAGGTGCAGGTGGGGAGCGGGCTCGCGGATTACACGATCCTTCGTGACGGCGGACCCAACGCGGAGATTGACACACCAAACCTGGCCGTTCACCCCCTCGGGCGGGGCGTTTACCGTATTCAGGTGAATTCGCCCACGGAAACCGTGGTCACTGTGCGCGCGGGAGAGGTGCAGGTGTCCACGGCGCAAGGCAGCACCAATGTGAACAGCGGTCAGACCATCACGGTGCAGGGTTCCGACAATCCTCAGTACAAGATCGATTCCGCCCAAACGGGCGACGAGTGGGATCGCTGGAACGAGCAGCATGACCGGTCTATTCTGAGCGCGCAGAGCTGGAAGCACACCGATCCGTACTACACCGGCAGCTCTGATCTTGACGCGTACGGGCAGTGGCAGAATGCCCCGGGTTACGGCGACGTCTGGGTGCCCTCACAAGGAGCGGGCTGGGCGCCGTATTCCGATGGTTCGTGGGTGTGGGAGCCTAGCTGGGGCTGGACTTGGGTTTCGAACGAGCCTTGGGGTTGGGCGCCGTATCACTACGGCCGCTGGTTCTGGTCGAATAACGCCTGGGCGTGGTGGCCGGGACCGGTTGGCTGGGGCGGTGGCTGGTACAATCCCATCTGGGCGCCGGCTTACGTCTCCTTCTTTGGCTTTGGCTGGGGCGGGTGGGGCTTTGGTTTCGGATTCGGATTTGGAGGCTGGGGCTGGGGGCATGTTGGCTGGCTCCCGGTGGGACCTTGTGATCGCTTCCATCCCTGGTGGGGAGGCCGCGGCGTCAACGCGGTGAACATCCGGAACGTAACCAACATCACCAACATCAATAACGTCCACAACGGCGGCATGGCGCCTCTGGCCGGGGCGAGAAACCTGCCGGGTGGCTCCAATCTGCAAGGAGCGTTCACCAACGACCACATCCGCAACGCCATCAGCACGGTGGCGGGCAACCGGTTCGGCCAGGGCGCAGTGGGGGCGGTTCACGGCGCCGTGACCTCCAGCATGCTGCACAGCAGCTCGCTGATGACCGGAAGGATGCCGGTGGCTCCTACCAAGGCCAGCCTCTCGGCGGGCAGCCACGCGCCGGCGGCGGGTACTACGCGCAGTTCAATGCCAAGCCACTTTGCCGGCACCCAGACTACGGCGGCGAATCGAGGATCTTTCGGGCGGGAGGCCGCTGGAATCCGGCAGCAGATGCAGGGGCTCAAGCCGGAGGCCGTCCAGGCGCAGGCTAGGGGCAGTGCCGAGCAGATCAATCGCGTAGGGGCTAGTTCTGAGAGCCGCCAAGTAGCCGCGAATACCCAGCAGGGCGTGAATACGGCTAGCAGGTCCTCCAACAGCGCAAATGCCACGAGCCACAGCCTCGGTGGGCGGACCACTGCTCTGCCAGGCCAAGCTAACCAAGCGGGGGCGCAGAGTTGGCAACGGTTCGCAGGCCAAGGTAGCGCGCACCCAGCAGCGTCCAGCAGCGGTTTCACGGCGAATCGTTCGCCATTGAACGTCCCGTCGCGGACGGCTGCTCAACCGGGCGGGAATGGAGCGCAATCCGGATGGCAGCGCTTCAGCTCTCAGCCCGCGCCCCGCAGCTCGTTTGCGACCGGGCGGTCGGAGCCGGGTTTCGGTTCGCGCTCTACTCCAGGCAGCTACCCCGGTGGCGCGAGAAGCTACGGCTACTCGTCGCGGCCACCGCTTCAGACGAACCGGCCTATGTTCTCGCCTCGCTCTGCGCCCAGCTACGGAGGCGGATATGGCGGCTACAGGGGAGGCTCTCCTGGCGGCTACGGAGGATATAGCGCTCCACGCCCGTCTGGAAGCTACAGTGGTAGCCGCCCAAGTGGTTCCTCGGGTGGCGGCGGTGGCCACTCCAGCGGCGGTGGCGGGGGCCACTCCGGTGGCGGCGGGCACGGCGGTGGTGGCCACCGTTAGTTGCCGTTAAATCAACTGGGGAGGACAGCGCCCTCGCTGCGGGTCGTGCCACACAGCGGCTCGCGGTGGGGACGTTGTTGTCGCGGACCGTTTGGGTCCGGTTCAGAGGTTCAGGTCCTGAGTTCCTCGCTCATCCTCCCGGGCGCCTTGCAAGTTGGCTTCTTACGCCCCGCCAGCGCAACCCTACCGGCAGGTTGGGGTATCCTTCCTGCAGCTTGATCCACGTCACGTTTTTCCCCTTCGCGGCGCTCGTGCCATCCAGGGTTGTGATGCCGGACACAAGTGGGATGTGACGGCCTGCGTTGACTTGCCTACGAAGCAACCCTTAGCATGAGACTTCACAACTTTATTTCTTGGAGGAAATACTGATGGCCGTCAAAGTAGGAATCAATGGATTCGGACGCATCGGGCGAAACGTGTTTCGGGCTGCGCTCGGTGACCCCGGAATCGACATCGTAGCTGTGAACGATATTACGGACCCCAAGACCCTGGCCCATCTGCTGAAGTATGACTCGGTGTTCGGCACCTTGAACGCCGAGGTCGGCCATGGTGAAGATTGCGTCCGAGTGAACGGCAAGAGCATCCGCGTCTTCAAAGTGAAGGACCCGGCCGAAATCGACTGGTCCTCCCTCGGCATCGAGGTGGTGGTGGAGTCCACCGGCCTGTTCACCAAGGCTGACGACGCCAGGAAGCACCTGAAAGGCTCGGTGAGAAAAGTCATTATCAGCGCTCCGGCCAAGGGCGAGGACGTCACCCTGGTGCTGGGCGTAAACGACAAGATGTACGATCCGGCCAAGCACCACGTGATCTCCAACGCCTCCTGCACAACGAACTGCCTGGCGCCGGCGGCCAAAGTGGTCCACGAGAACTTCAAGATTCTTAAGGGCTCGATGACCACCATCCACGCCTACACGAACGACCAGCGCATCCTCGATCTGCCCCACAAGGATCTTCGCCGGGCGCGAGCGGCGGCGCTTTCTATGATTCCCACCACCACCGGCGCTGCCAAGGCCGTCGGGCTCGTGCTGCCGGAGTTGAAGGGAAAGCTCGACGGCTACGCCATGCGGGTTCCCACGCCGGACGTCTCGGTTGTGGACCTGGTGGCCCTGACCGAGAAGTCGACCACCACCGAGGAAGTGAATGCCGCTTTCAAGAAAGCCGCCGTCGGCCCGCTGAAGGGCATCCTGCTTTATAGCGAAGAGGAGCTCGTTTCCAAGGACCACACCGGCAACCCATACTCCTCAATCGTGGACGCCGGCTTCACCAAGGTGATCGACGGCAACCTGGTCAAAGTCGTGGCGTGGTACGACAACGAGTGGGGCTATTCGTGCCGGGTGCGGGACCTCATTAATTTCGTAGCAGAGAGGTTCTGAAGGCAGGAATCCCGCGAAAACCGGAGGAGATCAGTCGTGAGCTGGTGTCGAATAGCGGCGGCCAGCGATCGTGTACAAGGCATAGCCGACGTCAAGCAAATCTGGCTTGGCTGAGCCACCGCCTCACCGGCTATCCGGAATGCCGGAAGTGGACAACTTCCCCATCGCGCACCACGTACTCCTTGCCTTCGAGCTTGAGGTGCCCATGCGTCCGGGCCTCCGCCAGGCTGCCCGCAGACACGAGGTCGTCGTAGGTCACCACCTCGGCGCGAATGAACCCCTTTTGAATGTCGCTGTGAATCTCGCCCGCGGCCTCAAGCGCCGTGCTGCCGGCCCGGATAGTCCAGGCGCGGCACTCGTCTTCACCGACGGTGAAGAATGACATCAGATCAAGCAGACGGTAGCTTGTGCGGATGAATCGCGACACCGCCGACTCCTTCAGTCCGTAACTCTCCATGAACTCCGCCGCTTCGGCGTCCGAAAGCTCGGCCATTTCCGCCTCGACCTTGCCGCAGACTGCCGTGACGGCCGTGTGGGGTTTCTCCACCAGGCCCACCCCGGCGGCGAACTCGGCCGCCGCCTCGGCGCGCGCCGCATCGCTCTCGTCGAGGTTCAGCACATAGACCATCGGCTTCAAGGAAAGGAAAGTGAAACCGCGAACGAGGCGCTGCTCCCCCTCGGTGAACTCGACTTCACGCAACGGAGTCTGCTTTTCGAGGGCCTCCTTGCATCTCTCCACCACCTGGATTTCCTTTTCCAGCGCTGGGTTCTTCTGCTTCTTCACCTCCTTGGCGAGTCGCTCCAGCCGCTTCTCCACCACCGCCAGGTCCGAGAGCACCAGTTCTAGATCCGTGCTCTCAAGATCGCCCTTGGGATTCACCTCGCCGCTCGGAGGCGCCACGGCGTCGTTGTTAAAGGCGCGCACGACGTGGGCCAGGGCGTCCACTTCCTTGATGCTGGCGGCGCGTGTGCCGGAGCGCACGAGATCGATCACGCTGCCGGGCGAGTCCAGGTACTCGATGGAGGCGTGGACCGTCTTCTTCGGCTGGTACATCTCCGAAAGCCGGTCGAGCCGCGCGTCCGGCACAGCTACCACACCCACGTGGGTCTCCGTCTTGGAGGCCGCCGTTTGCGCGCCATGGGCGCGGGTCAGGATCTGGAAAAGGGTGGTCTTGCCGACCTGGCCTAGACCCACAATCGCGATTCGGAGCACGCTCACCTCAAGCGCCCGGCTGGCCTGCCCTTGTCAATCTCCGGAAGGTAAGCAACCCGCCGAGACGAACTTCGATACTCCTCCAACTCAGGCGCTTCGAGAGATACGGGTGGGTGAGTCATTGCAAGCATGAACCGAGGATGAGAGTTGGTGCGGAAGGGGGGATTCGAACCCCCACGCTCTTGACGAGCGTCAGCCCCTCAAGCTGGTGCGTCTGCCAGTTCCGCCACTTCCGCACAGAGGGAAACTCATTGTAACCATCTCACTCAGCCAGAAGGCTGAGAGTAGGGCCGGGTCCCTTACTTTTTCGCCGGGGCCGGAGGTGCTGCCGGCCTTGAAACCGGAGCGGCCTTGTGAGTTGTGTTTTCGAGCACCGAGCCTGTCCCGCGCCTTCCCGCCCACACGGACAGGGTCACCGACGTGATCATGAAGATCCCGCCCAGCACCCATGTCGCCTTGGCAAGGGTCGACACCGTCCCGCGTGGCCCGAACGCCGCCTGGCTTACGCCACCAAACGCAGCCGTAATGTCCACGTTTTCGCCACCCTGAATCAGCACAATCAGCACCAACATCAGCGTGACCAGAATGTGCACCGCCAGCACCAGCCCCATCCAAACCGTCATATGACCTCTAACCCCGTCTTCCGCTAAACATAATGAACCAGAGCGTTGAAGGATTCCAGCTTCAGACTGGCGCCGCCCACCAGCGCCCCGTCGATCTCCCGCTGCGCCATCAACCCCCGAATGTTCTCGGGCTTCACGCTCCCGCCGTAAAGGATTCTGACCTGATCCGCCGCCACATCACCGAACCGCTCTGCAGCGAGGCTACGCAACTGGCGATGGCTCTCACCTGCCATCTCGGGGGTGGCGGTCCGTCCCGTGCCGATCGCCCAAACCGGTTCGTATGCCAACATGATACGGGAAAACTCGGGCGCGGTCAATCCAACCAGGCCGCGCGAGAACTGGCGCTCGAGGACCTCCGCCGTCCGGCCCGCCTCGCGCTCCTGCAACGTCTCGCCCACGCAAACGATGGGTACCAAAGCCGCAGCCAGGGAGATTTTAAGCTTCCGGTTCACATCCTGATCGGTCTCACCGTGATCGTGCCGCCGCTCGGAGTGGCCGATGATCACGTGGCTGGCCCCGGCGTCCACGATCATCCGGGTGCAGACGTCGCCCGTGTGCGCGCCTTCCGCCTCCCAATCCACGTTCTGGGCGGCCACGGCGATGTTCGAGCCGCGCGCGGCATCCGCCACCGCGCGCAAGGTCGTCAGCGGGGGAGCCACCACCACTTCGCAGTGATCAACTTGGGCAACCAGCGGGCGCAGATCGCGCACGAAGGCGACAGCCTCGTCGATGATCTTGTACATTTTCCAGTTGCCAGCGATCACGGGCCGTCTCATGAGTGCTCCGTGTCTCGGCGCGCACCGAAGAAGTAGGCAGTCGGCAGTCAGCAGTCGGCGGCCAACTTCGGGGCAAACTTCTCCGGATGCGCGATCATGCTGCCTAACATGCGCCCTACTTCGGTATAACCTTCGCTCAGCCGACTATGGTCCTCCTCGGACAAGTACCCGCAGTCGCGGGCGAGGTCCAGCCAAACACTGGTCTCCGTGGCCTCGGCGTCAGAGTCAGCCAGCTTGCTCGCAAGCATGTTCGGGTACTGGCAAACGCGCAAGTCTTTGTAGCCTCGCGGCTAATCGCAGCGTCCGCTTTGGACTCGCCGTTCCTTCCACTCCCACTGCGTTCTGCCGACTGCTTACTGCCGACCGCCTACTGCCTTCCGCCGGCGGCCGACTTCTCAGTCAGCGCCTCCACTCCCGGCAATTTCATGCCCGACAGAAACTCCAGCGATGCCCCGCCGCCGGTGGAGATGTGGCTGATCTTGTCAGCGACGCCGGCTTGAGTGACCGCCGCCACTGAGTCGCCTCCGCCCACGATCGAGAACGCGCTCGATCCCGCCACAGCCTTGGCGACCGCCAGCGTGCCTTCCGCGAAGGCCGGGATCTCAAAGACTCCCATGGGTCCGTTCCAAACAATCAGCTTGCCTCCCGCGATCTCGCGCGCGTAGTTGGCCCGGGTGGCCGGACCGATGTCCACGCCGAGCTTGTCGGGCGCGATGCTGTTGCCTGCCGTGACTTCGGCCGCCGCGGAGGCGTCCAGCTTGCCGGCCACGACGTGATCGCTGGGCAGCAGGAATTTGGTGCCATGGCTGGCCACCGCGTTGAGCAGATTGCGGGCGAGATCGACCTTGTCTTCTTCCACCCGGGACTTGCCGACCTCCACGCCCTGAGCTTTCAAAAAGGTGTAGGCCATGGCGCCACCCACCAGGATGGTGTCGGCCAGCCTGGCCAGGTTCTGCAGAGACTCGATCTTGTCCGACGCCTTGGCGCCGCCCACGATCACGATGTAAGGATGCGCCGGATGCTCGGTGGCGCGGCTCAGGCTCCCCACCTCTTTCTCCATCAGCAGGCCCGCCGCCGAAGGAGACAGGAAATGCGTGATACCTTCGGTGGAAGCATGGGCGCGATGGGCGGAGCCAAAAGCGTCATTCACGTACAGCTCCCCGAGCGCCGCCAGTTGCCTGGCGAACTCAGGAGCGTCCTTTTCCTCTTCTACGTGGAACCGCAGGTTCTCGAGTACTAGCACACCGCCGTCCTGGAGGGTGCGCGCCTTTTGAGACGCTTCTTCGCCGATGCAATCGCTGGCGAACTCCACCGGCTTCCCCAGCAGCCCGCCAAGACGAACCGCGGCCGGCCTCAGGCTCATCTTCGGATTGGGCTTACCCTTCGGCCGGCCGAGATGCGAGGCGACGATCAATCGCGCGCCCTTCCGGAGCGCCAGTTCAATCGTCGGGAGCGAGGCGCGGATGCGGGTGTCATCGGTGATCTGGCCGGCGTCGTTCAAAGGAACGTTGAAGTCCACGCGCAGGAACACGCGCTTGCCTTTTAGATCGAGGTCGCGTATGGAGAGCTTAGCCATAGTAGGGTTCCTTGGGGCTTTTGTTCAGTATCTCACAATGCGTAGCCCTTTTCCGGCATCCACCCGTCATCATCAGGCCGCCCTCTTTGCGGCCTTTTCCAGCAACTCGTGAATCAGGGTTTGATAGGGCTTGGACTGTTTGGCAGCGAGACGTCGGAGTTGAGCCAGCAGCCGCGGAGAGATGCGGATTGCGATGAGCGGTTTAGCATCACCAGTTTTCGGCCGGCAACGCGCCGCGCGCGCTTCAGTTCAGCCTCAGTCGACCCCGGTATATCGGAGAAATCGATTCGGTTATTTGCCATATGCTTTGCGCTCTTTGCGGCTCGCCTGCCGTGCACCGATGATGCGAATCGTTTCCGTGCCATCTTCTAACCTCCGCAGAGTCTACACGACCAGGAGGGTACGACCCTCGCTCGAACGGCCGAGCCTTTCCAACGGCGTTCGGGGTCCGCATGTTCCAAGTCCTCGCAGTGCAGGCCGTCCGGATCACTGAAGACCGTCGATGCCTCTTCAAAAGGGACGCGGTGCTTTTCGTAGTTCTTCAGGGCTCTCCCAGCGTCCCAGGAGAACATAGTTCTGTATATACGCTAATTGGACGAACCGATCAAGAGGGACGGCAGGTCTTGCGCCCGCCCGATGTGGTACCATTGCGCTCAAGCCCATTCGAAGCCGCCGAAGGATCCGGGCCGCAAGAAGTCCACTCGGACCTCCGGCACGTAAAGGAGGCCTCAGAGGGCGCGTAGGATCGCGGTGCGCTCGGCGCCAGCCGGCCGATGAAATATCTTTTGGACAAACACCCGTCAAGGAGGCAATTCCTCGGGGGCGTAACCCGGGCGTTCGTTTTGAGCGCTGGCTGCACCGCGCTGCCTAAGGGCTGTTTACCCGCCACCAGCGGCACGATCGAAGAGAGGGTGGAGCTACTCGTTGCGCGCCAACTAGGAGTCGACGAAAAGAAGGTGGTTCCCAAAGCGCGTTTGGTTGAAGACTTGGGCGCTGATTCCCTGGACCTGGTCGAGCTGACGATGGCTCTCGAAGAGGAATTCAGTCTCGAGATACCGGATGAGGACTGCCAGAAGTTTCGAACTGTCGAGGACGTGGTTCGCTACGTTCAATCCCACGTGAAACCGCAGAAGCAGACGGCGCCTCCGGCCGCCAAGCCCGGCCTCTAAGGCTGCCACAGTTCGCCAGCCCGGCAGCTTGACATCCAGCGATTATTATAGTATGGTAGATAGTCCTATGGTAAATTGCACTGTCCGCTTCGGAGCTTCAAAGCTCGACCGCCATCGCCGCCAGCGACTCTCCATGGGCTCAGGGGTCATGACGTTCAAAGCCGGAATGTATCAGATTATAAAGAGCTTGGGCTGGATAACCTTCCCGTCAATGAGACACCGGCGGTTGGGGGATCCCAAGCCCCTTGCCGGATCGCTGGAAAACCCGGAAAAGCGGCCGATTCAAGGCTGCGCCGTTCGCACGAACTCCAGGGGTCGACCCTCCGTCCACGGGTGGTAGCTTCGCGCGAAACGAATGCGATCCTCGACGGGCGGATGAGTATAGAGCCAGAAGACGATGAGCGGGCTCGGATCGGGATCGTCGAGGTCAATGACGCCCAGCGTCTGCTCGGCGCGGGCGGCGGCGGCATTCGGGTCTGGAACCACGCCGTAGGCTACCTCCAACCCGTACTGGTCCGCCTGGTGCTCGTAGTGTCGCGAAATGGCGTTGAAGACCGGCGATCCGGCGAAGGCCAGCAGTGTAAGCACGAACATGGCCACGGGAAGCGACGCCAGGTCTCCCTCGCCTTCAAGGGCGGTGCGCGGTCCGAAACGGCCTACGAGAATTCTGAAGGCGTGATAGCCTACGTAGAACAGCGCCAACATCACCAGCTCAATCAGCGCGAACTCTTTGGGGATGTGGTGCAGAACGTAGTGTCCGGTCTCGTGGCCGAGCACCAGCAGGGTCTCATCGGGGCTGAGTGCGTTGAGAGTCGTGTCCCAGACCACCACGCGCTTGCTCGCGCCCAGGCCGGAAACGTAGGCGTTCAGAGCCTTGGTCTTGGCGCTGGCGTTCATCAGGAAGATGCGCGAAGGAGGAATTTCGAGGCCGGCGTGGCCAAGCATGGTCTCGATGCGTTCGGTGAGCGCCGGCTGGCTTTGCGAGAGCGGGGTGAACTTGTAGAAGAGGGGTTCCACCACCCAAGGCTCGATGAACATCACAAAGAGCTCCAAAGGAATGGTTGCCAGCCAGAAGTAGAACCACCACCGGCGGGGACTGCGCCGGACGATGCCATAAAAAACCCACACTCCAATCACGGCCGCGATCACCGAGAGGCCCAGCGCCTTTCCCCAGTCGCCGAGCCACGAAGCCAGAGTCTCGGTGGAGAGGCCAAATCGATGCTCGAGCCGGTAGCCGGAGTAATAATCGAGCGGCAGGCCGAGCACCGCAGCCGTTCCGATGAACGGCGGCACGAAGACAAGGCACTTCACGATCAGCCGGCAGGAGAAGCGGCGCGCCAGATTCCGGAGTACCACGCCGAAGCGACTCAACCAGAGAAGAAGATAGGTGGC
>DATDGR010000187.1:0-18414 GCA_036521995.1 Terriglobia bacterium
ATACAGCCGGTCGATGCATTCCACTTCCAAGGTGACGTGTCCTTCGAGCAGTTCGTTAATGTTGGCCATGACCGGAAGTTTTACACCACCTCAGACCAGGGATGTCAATGCTCGTCGGTTTGAGGTCGAAGACTTCGCTAGTACTGTGAGGTAACATAACGTCCGTTGATCGGCATAGGGGCGGCGGTCACCCGCCGACCCCTGCCACACCACCGGGCGTACGGGTCCGTACACGGCGGTTCGAGTCGGTTGCGCTAGTACCCATCGATCAGCGTCGGAAGTCCGAGCGATTTGAAGTACGCATTGGAGAGTCCCACGAGAGGGCCTTGGCGCGGGCAAGGTACCAGGGGCCGAGACCACTGCCGGCGGTGTTGCTGGCCAGCCGTGGCCACACTCCCAACTGCAGCAGAGCCGCTCGGCGGCGACGCGGTGTTTTCCACGGGCCGCCACAGATGACCGCTGAACCCACGCCGACTGGGACAAATTGCCAAGCGATTGTGATTCCAGCCCACTTCTTCGCCAAATCAAGCTCCCACCCACCTAGTTCCTTCATTTCAAAGATCTCCGGGTTCTGACCCCTACCGGGCGACCTGCGCTTGCTCCTCATGGGCTCCCGTTAGGCGAAGCCTGTCCATTCCAGCCCAGGCCGCATCTTACACATACCCCGAATGCTAGCTCTTAATCTGTCTCGCGCTGGCGTCCCACGTCGCCGGGCTGTTGTTGAAGTAGGAATGATTAGCCATGTGGATGGCTATGGCAGCGTTGTTTCCGAACTGCTCGTCCTCGATCGACGCCTTGCGTGTTTTCACTGACTGGAAGAAGTTCCAGAGGTGGTCGCGCGTGTCGTCGTAGAGGGCCGGAGCCTTGAAGCTGGTTTTCCCGGCCGGTTGGACGGGTGGGTCCGCTTGGGCGGCATGCTGCTCGTTCCATTGGCGGGCGTATTCCTGCCGCATCGGACTTGGCCAGGCGGGCGTGCAAGGGCCGTGGTCGAGTCCGTCCTGCGGGGTCACCGTCAGACCGCCGGGATTCTCCACGCCGTGGATCTCCATAATCCCGTGCTCGCCCATAAAGCGAAAGCCGTTTTCGGTCTCGGTGTTGAGAGTCACACGCAGAGTGCAACTGAAATCGCCGTAATCGTAGACGGTGGTTAACACGTCGGGAACGTCGCGCCCGTCGTGCCAGCGGTAAAGGCCGCCCTGGCTGAAAGCACGTTTGGGCGGGGCAGTGATCCCCATCACGTAGTGGATTCCAGTCAGATGGTGAATGCAGAGGTCGCCGGGAATGCCCTCGCCGTAATCCTGGAAGCAGCGCCAGCGCGTCCAACGCACACCGTCAAACGGCCGCTTCGGCGCTGAACCGAGCCAGGTTTCCCAGTCCACCGTCTGCGACGAAAGATCGGTCGGGATGCTGTACCACCAGGCGCCGCAGTGGTCATTGCGGCCCATGGTCGCTTCCACGAGGCACGGCTTGCCGATGACGCCAGCGGCCAACAACTCTTTAGCCTTGGCGTACACCACCGAGCTAGGCTCCTGGCTCCCGATCTGCACGATGCGGCTGTTCTTGCCGGCCGCGTCGATGATCTCGAAGCCCTCCTCGAGGGTGTGCGTCATAGGCTTTTCGCAATAGACGTCCTTGCCGGCGGCGCAGGCGTCCACGATGATCTGCTTGTGCCAGTGGTCGGGAATCGCCGCCACGATGCAATCGATTTCCTTGTTGTCGAGCAGATCCTGGTAGCGAGCCGTGACGGGCGTATTGTCTTTGAGGATCTGCTGGGCCAATAAGCGGCGCCCCTCGTAGAGATCGCAAGCGGCTGCGCACTTCACGCCGGGAAGCTTGATGGCGGTGCCGAGCAGTCCGGCGCCACGCATGCCGATGCCAATCATCCCGAACCGGACCGTGTCAGTTGGCGCCACGGGCTGCCGTGCAGCCGCGCCCAGGGCCTCAAGCGGGCCACCCTCCAGCAGGAACGTAGGCACCGCCAGCGCGGCGCCCATGGTCCCCGCGGTACGTTGCATGAAACCCCGGCGAGTGAACTTTCCTGTTTTCACGGTTCAGGCCTCCCCCAGAAAGACGGATGATTTCCATCGAGAAATCCAATGCTATTACTGCGCGGCCTGAC
This sequence comes from Terriglobia bacterium, assembly GCA_036521995.1. Lineage (GTDB taxonomy): Bacteria > Acidobacteriota > Terriglobia > UBA7540 > UBA7540 > Gp13-AA77. Next base: position 2,120 of record DATDGR010000187.1, read on the forward strand.
AGGGCAAGGAGAAATGCTTGTGCGCAATTCGTCATGCTTACGGCACAGCGGCCAATCTCCCGGACTGGCGACCTAACGAAACCTTGGTGGTGATTTCGCTCTCGCGGGGAATGACGTGAAAGCGAACTGAGGGAAAGGAATCAACAGGGGTGGCGGCGACAGTTGGTACCGCGTCCCGTCGCCGTCAACCAAGTCCTGCGGGCCGAGCGGAGAAGGCCGCGTCAAATCGCTCTAACACGGGAGCGTATGGCGCCCAATTGGATCACTGCTTCACGGGGACGGTGACATCGTCCTGTAAAGAACTTCCGTCGGCCCGAGGAGTGAGAATACTGAGGTCGGAGGGAGCGAGTTCGAAGTCCACGGAGAAGCTGCAGTCCCTGGACGCTGCCCGGATGAGCCCCGTCGCGGCGGGTACCGTGACTCTGCGAGCGGTCATGAAGCGGCCGCAGGCATGATAGGACCCCGGCTGTAAACCGAGATTGACGCGGGCGTCAAACCAGAAAATCTCAGCGTCGGTATCTCCAGCCTTGATGGGAAGATGAGAAAACAGGACGTAGTCCACCTTCTCACTCGTCCATTTTTGCTGTTCCGCGGCAGCCGGATCGTAGCCCTTCTTTTGTTCAAACGGGGACACCCAGAACAGTGGAATCGGCTTGTCGAACCCCGATGTGCGCGGAGTAAGGTCCAGGGAGCCGGACACCACCACGTCAGCCGTGGTCCCCTCGTTGGTAAAAGCCACTGGAATACCGATCTGCGACCTTCCCACGTAGACCACATTTGGCTGATAAGCGCGGATCCTGGGCCCCCTTAGAAACTGCCAGTAGAGCCCGCCCGCCGAAATTAGTAGCGCCAAAATGGAAATCGCAAGCGAGACGCTGTTTGAAATCCCGTCGCTCTTTGAATTCTCGTCCGCCATTGGCTTCTCTCGAGTCTCCGCCAGGACGCCAATTTGAGCGTGGCCAGTAGTCTATCACCATCAATATTTGCAAGCTTCGCAAAGCCTCGACGAAGCGTCGCGGACGAGCGCGCCGCTGGCAATCGGATCCGTGAGCGGAGGCGAGGTTGAAGTTTCGCTTTCAAGGCTTGGTCGCGGTGGATTTGACGATCGGGGATCGACGGGATGACGAGGCGGTCACGGGTCACCAGTTTGCCGGCCGGGCGCAGTCAAAAATTGTTTCAGCCTGATGCTTCAACAAAACTCCTTGACAGCGCGCCCAGTCCTTATTATACTAAGAGGTTAACTACTTACTGGTTCAGACCGGAGGCGCTGGACCGGAAGGGTGTCTCCATGCCTCTGCGCCGTTCCCCCCGACTCACCCCGGCTCTCCTCGAAGCCAATCGCCGCAACGCTCAAAAGTCGACCGGACCCCGCACCGTCCGCGGCAAGCAAGCCGTGAGGCTCAACCGTCTCGGGGCGCCGGTCCGGCTCCGGCGGCTGGTGACCAGCCGCCTGCCCCTGCCCCACCAGTTGGAGCTCGCTCACATCTACGCCTCTCTCTATTACGCCCTGGCCCCCCGGCCCTCCGAACTTCTCTGGCTGGAGAAGACGGCGGCCATGGTTTGGCGGACCAAGTGGGCCCTGGGGCGCGAGGTGCGCGACCCCGCCTTCAGAATGCGGGAGGCCGGAATCTGGCGGCTGCCGGAACCTCTTAAGATGCAATGGGATCGTCCTGGCCCGCCCGGGCGTCGGGTATGGCGGGTGTCCGTGGTTCTGGGCGCGCGCCAGAACCGCGGCCCGACGGGCCTGCGGCGGATCCTCGGCTGGTGGGACGGGCGCCGTGGCTTGCACGTGCAACTGGTGGTGCGGTGCTCCTTCGGGCGGACGTGGAGGCCCAGCGATGGCCCGCTGAGGCCGGGTCTGAGATCCCAGCAGCCGCCTGTAACCGTCGACCAAGCGCCGGTTACCGCCGCCCTCAGCCCGGCCCGCAACGTTACACCTGCTACATCAGACCGTCCACCGGCCGGGAAAGCGATCAAAGCCACGATGTTTAAGATCCTAAAGATGTTACAGAGATGTCTCCTCGGAAAGGACCGGTCTGCGTCGGCGAGCGGCCCCGAGGGCGCGCCTGTAACCTGTCCGGTGGAGGCTCGAAGTGACCAGGCCGTTCAAAGCCGGAATGTATAACAAAAACCAAGGGGTTACAGATATGTCTGGCCGCAGGCGCCGGGACCGCGAGGTTACGCCTTGCCAGTAGCTGGTGGAGCCGGGCCAACCAAGAGCGCTAGCGACGCTGGCAAGACGGAACGCTGGGATTTGGCTATAATGCCGGAGCACCATAAGTCGGCTCACGCGGCGGTGAGCCTGGTCTCGATTGGTGAACCTGGCTCCTGGGGTTGAAGGCCCGCCCTTCCGGTGCCCAACCTGACATTCGCCGCCAGCTTTTGGGCTGATGCAGGATAAGACCCTCATGACTCGTGTGAAACGGCGCGACATACTCAAGACTGCCGCCGGCGCTCTGGCAGCGGGAGTCATGTTCCCGAGCGGGATTGCCGCGAGCCAGGAACAACAAACTCCTACGCGGCGGAGGCCGAAGGCGCGAAATCCACGGAAAGTGGTGGTGGCGGGCGGCGGGATCGGCGGGCTGTGTTGCGCCTACGAACTGATGATGCGCGGGCATGAGGTGGTGCTCTTTGAAGCGTCCGGACGCACCGGCGGCCACGTCAAGACGATACACGATCCTTTGGCGGAAGGCCTTTACGCGGACGTGGGCGCGGAGCATTTCACCAAGCCGGGGTATGACCTTTATTGGGGTTATGTGGGCGAGTTCAACCTGACCCCGCTTTATTACCCTCACCGCGAGCACGTGATTCGCTTCATCAACGGAAAACGATACACGGAGGAGGATCTCGCCAACCCCAAAGCTCTCTCCGGCTTTGGCTTCACGGAAAGAGAGATCGACTGCCTTTGTCAGCATCCCTGGTGGGACTTTGCTTCGCTCTATCTCAATCCTTATCTCGACAGCTTCCCGGATGAGTACAAGCCCTTCGCTGCCGGCCTGAACAACCTGGACAACGTGTCGTTCAACGACGTTCTGAAAAAGGATGGCGCTTCGCCCGCCGCCATCGAGCTCATCGGTAACGGCGGTTCGGCCCTGCACGTGATCTGGCACGCCGCTATCCTGAAGAAACGGGGGGTGCCGCTGGCTCCTCCGGTGGTCTACCGGCTCAAGGGTGGAAACCAGGAGCTGCCCAACGCGTTTGCGCACCGGCTCGGAGAGCGCGTCCACCTCAACGCTCCCGTCACGGGCATCGAGCACGGGTCGAGCGGCGTCCGGGTCAGCTACCGCGAGTTTGATCAAGAAAAGACGATGGAGGCTGATTATCTGGTCTGTTGCATGGATGCCTACCTGCTGCGCCGGCTCCCGGTGACGCCTGCGTGGCCGGAGCCGAAAGCATACGCCATCAATACCGTAGCCTACGACATGTACTCCCGAGTGGTGTTCCAGTCGCGATCGGCCTTCTGGGAGCGCGATCGGATCAGCCCGAACTGGGAAGGGGCAGACGCTAATCTCGCCGAAATGTGGCGCATGGCGGAGGAAGTCGACACGCCGCGCGCCATCCTGGTGGCCACCGCCGGGAATGGCGCTGCCGCCCAGGATGCCCTGGCCGCGTTCCGCCGCATCTACTGGGGCCAGTCCGAGGATATCGAACAGGCCGTGATTCAGACCTGGGCCAATGAGCCCTGGGCCATGGCGTGTGAAACGGTAACCTATCGGGTGGGTGATCTCAAGAAAATGTGGCCTGCCATCATACAGCCCGTGGGACGGGTGCATTTCGCCAGCGCCTATACGGACAACCTAAATTGGGGGCAGGAGGCCGCCACCCGCTCCGCCAATCGGGTGGCGGAAGCCATCGATGCAGCCTGAGCCCGGTACCGGTTCACCGCTGACGAGCCGACCTTTTCGGGCCGGTCTCGACTACTACCTCTCCGTTCTAACTTCACCGCCCGCTCGAGCAGATCGTCCTGATAGTGTCCGACGCTGGTTGAGATTCTTTTCTTTGACTGGCACCGGTCGAGGACGAAAGGAAACGGTGAAATCTGCATGAACCGCCGAGGATTTCTCAAGAGTGGAGCCGTGCTGGCGATGGCTGCGAGTGCGGGTACGCGGCAAGCACAAGGAGCCGTTCGCGCCCACAATTGGGATAAATACGACTTCGGCTCCGGCCCTTCGGTCAAGGACCGATTAAACCAGGGCCCCTTCCCACAGTACCCACCTGACGCTGCGATCCCTTCAGACGAAGTAGTGATGACCACCGCTCCCTCGGAGGGCGTCGTGCCCAATTATGGTAAGGGGTTGATAACGTATATCACCGCTGACATGGGCACGATGGAGATCGATTCCAAGAACATTGCACAGGCCATAGAAGACCTGGCTCACATGCCACTCGGACAGAAACTGTACTTGCGCCCGACGTGGAGAGAAATCCAGCCGCGCCCCGGCCGTCTCGATTTCCCCGACCACTGGAAGCTGGTGTTCGATCTGGCCAAAGGGCTGAACAAGCGTGTCTGCTTCCGAATTCAGATGAGCGCTCCGGATTATCGCGACCCCGCCTTGCCGGACTTCGTGCTGGCAAAAGTGCCGATGGTGAGATTGGCCGGGGAATGGAAGCGGGACCCGAAGCGGTTTGTCGTGAAGGAGGCGTACGATCAGCCCCGTTTCGATCATCCCGCGTTCCAGGACGCATTCAAGGAACTCGTCGGGCTGCTTGCGGCGGAGTTCAACGGCAACCCGTTAATCGAGTTCGTGGATACGTTTATGTACGGCTTCTGGGGCGAAGGTCACACCTGGCCGTTCACCAACAATCCATTCCCCGACTACCCCACTGCAGAGCGGACCTGGATCAACATGCTGGAAATTCAACTGGAAGCCTGGAGTAAGACCCCGCTCGTGACCAACACCCAGCCGGACTACAGTGGGGTTGGGAACTCCGAGGTTCTCGACCGTACCGTCCGCAGCGCCAATTGGATTCGGAGCGACACGATTTTTATTGAGAACGAGCAGATCGAAGCTCTGAGCAATCGCCCTCCTTGGGTGGCGGTCGCGCTCGAACAAGGCATGCCTTCGGGCGCGCCCGGATCGCTGCGACAGCACGAGGGCATCACGGAGGTTGACGACATCATCATCCATGTCATGGACGTGGCCGCGAACTACTGGTCGCTCTGGAATTTCCATCACATCAAGGCGGAGCACATCCTGAACTACTACCGCGAGTCCCCGAAGTGGTTTGACACCATCAATCGAAGGATCGGTTACAGCGTTAGGCCATCCCTCATCTGGAGCTACGAGGACGATGGTTACCTTGGGTTGATCGTCGGCTTCGCCAACGACGGAATTGCTGGTGTCCCGGGAGTGCTGCGGGTGACCGTGGAAGGCAACGACGAGAGAGCACTCGCCACGGGAGGGCTGGATCCTGGTTATCCCCTACCTGGCAGGATCCGCCAGGCACAATTTGTGCTGCCGAAGGGGACAAAATGGCAAGGCCTGAAACTCAAGGCGGAACTCGAGGTCAAGGGAGCGCGCTATCCACTCCAGTGGGCTTGTCACCAGAAAACAAACCCGGATGGCTCCCTCACCCTGCGCCCGAATGGACGGCATGAGTCGTAAACAGCAAGGTCGCGTGCACCGCATCTCCCGATGTCCGGCAGTGAGGCGACGGCGGGACGCTGCAGGACCGCGTTGCGTTAGTTTGCCTGGAGTCTTTGCAGATAGTTGTACGAGATCCGCAAAGCTTCCAGAGGTGGGTGAGCCATTTTGCCTTCGTGCTCCACAAAATAGTGCTTCACGCGCCCGTAGCGAGCCGCTGTCTCAAATAGTTTCTTCCAATCGATACTCCCGGAGCCGATTTCCGCGTTCGTGTCTTTATCCTCAGTGTCAAGGGTTGTGGAGACATGATAGCCCGGCACTAGATCCTTGATGTGAAGCAGTTCTATCCGGGTGGGATACTTGTTCAGGTAGGCGATCGGATCATGGCCGGCGTGGATCACGTGACCGCAGTCCATCTCAAAACAGACCAAGTTTGGATCAGTGTTCTGGATAAGTACGTCAAAGCCGCGCGTGCCGCCGAGGTTCTTGAAGTCAATCGCGTGGTTGTGGTATCCGGTCTTGATTCCGTGACGTTGGAGGTTTGCCGCACAGCGGTTGAGCTGGTCGGCGTTCCACTTGTAATCGGAAAGCGAGATCTTCTCGTATAGGGGAATGAATTGGTCGAAGTTGGCGTCCACGCTCTGCCCCTCGAGCGAGGGCAGCGCGGGGAAGACCAGGATCATGTAAGTGAGGCCGAGCGCCTGTGCAGCGGCAATGATGGCGGGATCCTCGAGATCCTTCAGCTCAAAGTGTCCGCTCACGCACTTCAACCCGGCGTCTTCAACCTCCCTTCTGAAGTCGACCGGTGACTTCGGCGTTTCAAACAGTTCCACCTCACGATATCCGATCGCGGCCAACTGACGGAGAGTGCCGTCCAGATTGTCCTTGATCTGCTCGCGAACCGACCAGAGCTGCACCCCCGGGGCTAGGCCCATAGGACTCCCGCGCAGCAGGCTACCTCCCCGCGCAAGCCACGCGGCGCCACTCGCCAGCGCGGCGCGGTTAATGAATGCCCTTCTTGGAATCTGCATCGGACCCCCTGTCACGGCATTGTACCATCCACCATTCCCAGCCGTTGGACAGGCCGTAAGTGCGCCACACGCGGCGGGCGCCTCTCCCCGCGAATGTGCCCGTCTCGATGCGGCAAGGATCCGGGACGCAACTAGCTGGATCGATGGTAAGTGCTGCTAGAGTTGATCATTTTAATGGCGCGATCGCTCCTCCCTGGCTACACTCTAGATGGCGCGGTACGCAGAATTGCGTCCGCTGCCGCCCGGTATGTTATCGGTCGGGCCGAGGGCATAATGAAAATGCCCGCTGAATACTCTGCAGGGCGTGAATTCGGGGGCGCAGCTGCCGAGGAAGGATGCTGATGCGAAACGTAACACCCCTTGTGTTTGCCACTCTTCTTATGGTATTCGTGCCCCTGCCGATTATCGCCAAAGACTCGGCCTCCAAGGACCCGGGCTCGGGCGTGGCTCAGGCGCGCGCCTTTGAGTTCACCTACCAAGTTACGCTCGATCCCGTGCCGGCTGGCACTTTGAGGGTGTGGATTCCCATCGCGACATCGGACGCCAACCAGAATGTCGTGTTGAAGAGCGTCTCGGGTCTGGACCATTCTCAAAGCCGGCGCGACTCCGAGTACGGGAATTCCGTTCTGTACACGGAGATTGGGAAGGCTGCGGCGCCGGTCACCATCACGATCAGGTATGAAGTGAAGCGAAGGGAATATTCGCGCGGCGACCTCAAGGACTTGATGCGCTACAACCGGGACCAGGACCCCGCTCCCTCGGATGTGGCGCGGTTCCTGGCTCCCGACCGCCTGATTCCGATCAATGACCGCTTCAGGACTCTGGCGGCTGAGATCACGCGCGGCAAGCACGGAGATGTGGAGAAGGCATACGCGATCTACGATTACGTATTTCACACTTTGCGCTACGACAAGTCCGGCGAGGGCTGGGGGCGCGGCGATGCCATGTGGGCCTGCGATTCGAAGCACGGCAACTGCACCGATTTTCACTCGTTGTTCATTGCCCTGATGCGGGCGGAGAAGATTCCGGCGCGATTTGAAATCGGCTTTCCGCTCCCGGAGGGCAAGGAGGAAGGTGAGATCGGCGGCTATCACTGCTGGGCGGAGTTCTATCTGAGCGGCCTCGGCTGGGTGCCCGTGGATATTTCCGAGGCTTGGCAGAACCCGGCGCAGCATGAGTTCTTCTTTGGCTCCCTGGATGCGAATCGGGTGCAGTTCACGATCGGGCGGGATCTCACTCTTAACCCGCTCCAGAGCGGGCCGCCGGTCAATTACCTCGTTTATCCCTACGTGGAACTCGACGGTCAACCTTACGATCATCTGCAGAAGAGGTTCTCGTTCCGCGAAATTCCTCCTGGGTTCGCATCAGGGAGTGGCAAGTGATCGGAGAGCCTCCGTTTCTTAAGCCGCCCGTGGTCATCCCCGTGAGCGACATTTGTGAGGCAACCGCGTGAGTACGGGCAGGTGACGTACTTCGAGACACGGTAGGTTGATGGGCGCGGTGGGTGACTGGCGATCCTACGATAACCTCGCCGAATGCTATGACTCAGTGTGGTCTGCGCGCTTCGAGGCGGTGGCCCGACAGATCTGGGAGCAGGTTCCGCCCTCGCCCCGGTGAACTGGATATCGGTACAGGCGCCGGAATCGTGCCCAGGATCCTCGCCGAGCTAGCTCCAGGGGCGGCGGGAATCACGGTGGGTGTGATCGCTGCGCCGGAATGCTGCTGCGGGCCAAGGAGCGGGTGGCAGGACTGCGCGTTCTCGCCGCCGCAATCGCCTTACCGTTTCGCGACGAAAGCGACCACCTTGCAACGGCCAGCTTCGTTCTATCGGATATTCGTGAGTACCCCAGGGCGCTCGCAGAGGCTCTTCGGGTCCTGAAACCCTCGGGCAGGGTGGCAGTATCGAGCTGGGCACCACCCTCAGACCCCTATGGCGCGGCCTGGGGCGAATGGCTAGCCGAGGCTGTCTCCAAGCCGGAGGCCGAACGTGCGATGGCGGAGGTGGCCCTGTGGGAGGACCACTTCTCGCAGGAGGGAGCCTTAGAAGCAGCGCTGAACCACGCTGGCTTCTCGCTTGCAGACTCCGAGGTCGTCGACGTCGAGTCCAGTTTCACCGTCGACCAGTTTATCGAAGATCGCGAGCTCTGTTCTGGAGGTCGATTGGCTTGCCATCTGCTCGGGGCCGAGGGCTGGGCGCGCGCTCGAGCCGCCGCTCGTGACCGGTTTCATGCTCGCTTCGGGTCATCGTTTCGGTACCATCGCCGCGCTTTCGTCGTAATAGCCAGAAGGCCCTTAAGTGTCGCGTGCAGCGTCTAGAGAGGCGCTTGCGTCGCGCCAAAGAAAGAAGCGGCATCTTTCACAGGTTCGTTCTGGTACGATGGCCTTCTACTCGATCTGAACTCTTGGTGAGGATCAAACATGGCCGAGTGGTTTTTCGAGCCCGGACACACCGCTGCTGAGTTCTGCGCGCGGCACATGATGGTCACTCACGTCCGTGGCCACTTCAAAAACGTCCATGGAAGGCTGGTTTTTGATCCACAGAACCCGCGTGAATCCCGGGTTCAAGTTCGCATCGAGGCCAAATCGATCTGGACGGGAGAACCGGAACGAGACGCGCACCTACGCAGTGCGGACTTCCTCGATGTGGAGCATCATCCGGAAATTGCCTTCACTGGGGACAAAATTGAAGTGGTCGGCGACCACGATTACGTCCTGGGGGGACAGCTAACCATTCGAGGGATCTCTCGCGACGTCAGTTTGAAGGTTCGCTATCTGGGGCAATGGGCGACGCCCTGGTGGGAAGGTGGCGTCGACAAGGGACCCAAGACTCGTGCCGGATTCCTGGCCCAGACCGTGATCAATCGGCACGATTTTGGCGTTAGCTGGAACAGCACGCTGGATAAAGGCGGGGTTATTGTGGGCAATGACGTGGAAATCACGATCGACGCTGAAGCCATCTTGGAACGTCCATGATTCCCAGGCCCTCTCAGGACTCCAGTCTCGAACTAGCGAGTGCCTTGCAGGAAGCGCGAGCGCGAACTCTCGAACTCATCGCGGATCTCACCGACCAGCAGATGATCGGGCCGCGCCTCGCCATCGTCAATCCACTGCGCTGGGAGCTCGGGCACGTGGCGTGGTTCCAGGAATACTGGGTCCTGCGCCATTTCCGAAAGGAGCCTCCCACCCGGCCCGAGGGCGACTCGCTTTACGATTCTGCCCGCATCGGCCACGACACGCGTTGGGATCTGCTGCTTCCCTCCAAGATTGAGACGTTGGCCTACGCTCAACGAATCCTTGACCGCGTACTCGCTAAGAATGGACCGGCCGCGCCTGAGGCAAGCCGCAGGGTTAACGGCTACGACGAGGCGTATTTTGTGCGCCTTGGTCTCTTTCATGAGTACATGCATGCCGAGGCCATCACGTACACCCGTCAGACACTGTGTTACCCTCCGCCGAAAATCAAAATCGCACAGGGCAAGAGCGACGGGGGAGACCCTCCAGAAGACCAAAGTGGTTTGCGGTCTTCCTATCTGTCTCTGGGAGACGCCGAGGTTCCGGGCGGGCCTTTCCTCCTGGGTAGCAGCCCGGACGTGACATTCGTGTTCGACAACGAGCAGTGGGCGCATGCGGTTACTCTGAAACCTTTCCGTATCGCACGAACCGCGGTATCCAACGCGGAGTTCGCCGCTTTCGTTGACGACGGCGGCTACCAACGACGCGAGGTTTGGACCGAGGAGGGATGGCGATGGCGTGAGACCGCCGGAGCCGGTCATCCGGTCTACTGGCAGAGGCAGGCCAAAGGCCGGTGGCTGCGGCGGAACTTCGATGAGTGGGTTCCGCTTGAAGATCGCCTGCCCGTGCTGCACGTCAACTGGTATGAGGCGGACGCTTACTGCCGCTGGGCTGGACGCCGGCTGCCCACCGAGGCGGAATGGGAAATGGCTGCGAGCGCTGAGCCGAGCCGGGACGCGCAACGCATCACGCCACACAAGCGGTTGTTTCCCTGGGGCAATGAACCTCCAACTCCGGATCGCGCCAGCCTCGACTGGCATGCGATGGGTTGCGTGGATGTCGAGGCTTTGCCGGCTAGTGACAGCGCCTTCGGTTGCCGCCAGATGATCGGTAACGTGTGGGAGTGGACTGCGACCGCCTTCGGACCCTATCCCGGGTTCTCGCCGGGCCCTTACAAGGAGTATTCCGCTCCTTGGTTCGGAGACCACAAGGTGCTGCGCGGTGGATGCTGGGTGACGCGTTCCGGCCTGATTCGGAACAATTACCGCAACTTTTATCAACTCCACCGGCGTGACGTGTGGGGCGGCTTCCGTACCTGCGCCCCGTAGAGGGCAACGTGAGGATCGGAATCGTCACTCCGGCGCCGGCTCGATCCCGCTACGGCAACAGGGTCACCGCGCTTCGCTGGTCACGCATTCTGAGAGGGCTTGGGCACCGGGTTGACACGACGCAAGCTTATGAAGACGAGCCCTACGACCTGCTGGTTGCGTTGCACGCACGCCGCAGTTACCCCTCTGTGAACCGCTTTCACCGCGCCCACCCCGAGCGCCCGATTATTGTTGCCCTCACCGGAACGGACCTCTACCGCGATCTGCCCCGAAGCGGGCGTGCGCAGAAGTCGCTTGGGCTTGCCACGCTTCTCATCGTACTTCAGCCTAAAGCGAGCGAGGAGCTGGACCCTCATCTTCATGACAAGGTTCGGGTCATCTACCAGTCCGTGCCGGCCCCGGCGCAACGACGACGCCGCAACTCGCCCGCTTCGCGCCGGAGCTTCGATGTGTGCGTGATTGGACACCTGCGGCCCGTCAAAGATCCTTTCCGCGCGGCGCTTGCGGCTCGGCGGCTTCCATCCTCCTCGCGCCTCCGCATTTTGCACGCCGGCGCGGCCATGGACGAAAAGATGGCGGCCCGCGCGCGCTTCGAAATGAGCGTCAACCGGCGTTACCAGTGGCTGGGCGAGCAGCCGCGGTGGCGTGTGCGGCAAATCCTCGAACGCAGCGCGCTCTGTGTACTTTCCTCGAAGCTGGAGGGCGGAGCTAACGTTCTCTCGGAAGCGATCGTCGCCGGGGTTCCGTTAGTCGCCTCACGAATTGCCGGGTCGGTGGGCCTCCTCGGCGAGAGCTACCCTGCCTATTTCAAAGTTGGTGACACAAAAGGGCTAGAGCGGCTCCTCTACCGTGCTGAGACCGATCGAGCATTTCTGACCCGGCTCGATTCTCAGTGCAGGACCCTTGCCAGCCTCTTTGATCCCCGCCGCGAAAGGAGCGCCTGGAGCCGGCTGCTGGCAGAACTGAACCTTTTGGGACAGGCCACGAGGTGATCGCGCCTATTCGCTCGTCTCACTGCAAGTTGCAGCCGCTCAGGCGGTCCCGCTGCTGTTAAGGATTCGGCCTGAAATGTCACCTTAGCGTCAAGCGGGTGCCACTTGGCCGTATAACGGATGCGAGATTCCGGCCGTCGCCCAAGTCACCAAGCCAGGATTTGTGTTCGTCTTCAATCGGCTCACGGGCGAGCCGCTGTTTCCGATCGAAGAGGGACCGGTCCCGCCAAGCCGGATTTCCGGTGAGGCAAGCCCTTTACAGCGCCGAGGACGAAGTGGGCTTCTTGGGTGGACCCGGTCCGCACGGCGTGTCTCTCTAAGCCGGGAAGCCATCTACCAGTGGATGATTCGCTGGCTAAAAAACGGGCGAGGCGACTTCCATGAGCAGCCTATCACCAGCCACGAGTTGCAGGTGACCTCAGCGGCCACGTCGAGGATGAGCCAGGAAGCCGGAAGGTCTATCAACTGCTTCTTGCCGATTTCCGGGCCAAGAAACGTCAAGGAGCACCGGAGGTGCTCGTGCTCGCCGAACTGGTCGCGAGTGACGATGGCCCCGAGCCGGCGGCGCTCCTCGGCCTGAATCGCCGGCAGCACGCGCCTGGTATTGATTTCTCAAACCGCGATTACGAGCCAAGTCAGCATCCGTGTATTTTACGTCGGTCGGGGCCCGGCAAAGAGGCAGCCATATCCCGGTCGAGGCTGCCCAGAATCGGCCAACACGACGCCGTTACTCGTGATCAATCCCTGCGAGTGCTGTGGCAGCACAAGCTTCGTCGAAAGGGGCTTCTTGTGCAGTCCAGGTGGCCAACCGTTGGTTCATGAGCTCAGACGGAACACAGTTTCTATAGCTGCGTCGATGTCCTATTCATCACGCAACGTCTTTGCCGGATTGATTCTGGCAATTCGCAGAGTTGGCACAGTGGTGGAAATGAGCGTCACCGAGGCGAGCATCAAGACGACGGTAAGGATCGTGGGCACATCATAGACGCCGACGCCATAGAGCACGCTGCGCATCACTCGCAGCGCGCCCAGGCAAAGGGCCAATCCCAGAACAAGGCCCAGTACTGAGGCGCCCGCGCCGGAGCGGCCGATCTCGACCATGGCCCTGCCGACGGTGGAGCCCAGGGCCATGCGGATGCCGATCTCGCGCGTCCTCAGCGCGACGAGATTGGCAACCAGCGCGAAAATGCCGACCGCGCTCAGCAGCAGAGCCAGAGCCGCCATCGCCCCGAGGAGTGCCACTTCCACACGCTGTGTCGCCAGGGTTTCCGCCCGCAGGTCGGCCATAGCGTAGAAGCCCGAAAAGGGCAGGTTGGGATTGGCACTCGCGAGCGCCCGTTGCATCTGCGCGGTCAATCCCTCCACCGGGCCGGCCGTGCGGACAACCCAGTTTGGCTGAAACCACACATGCACGACCACAAGGAAGCGCGGATCCACTTGGGCGGCGGGAATGTACATGGCCTGCTCGCTCATCAGCGGAGCACCCTCGTACAGACCGGAGGAAACGTAGACATTGGCTACCTCGCCCACGATCAGCGTGTCTTTGTCCACGTACCGGCCCACGGGGTTGGTTCCGCCGTAGAACTTTCGCGCGAAGGCCTGGTTCACCACGGCCACGTGCTGCGCTGTTGGGCCGTCAGCATCGGTGAAGACACGGCCCGCCAGCACCGGCAGCTGCAAGGTTTCGAAATATCCGGGCGTGACGTAGACCTCGTCTGTCCCATCCTGCTGGCCGGCCTCTTTGCCGTCGCTGAGGGTGACCTGGTCGTTCAGGGCGCGCTCGTAAGGCAGACACAATCCGACGGCCGCATTCCGCACGCCGGGAATCTGCCGCATGGCGGCGGTGCTGTCGTCCAATAACTTCCTGAAGGCCACGGGATCATGGAACCGGGCGTCGTCAAGTGAGGCCTTGGCGGTGATGACCCCGTCGGGATTGAACCCCGGTGGCAGCGTCTCGAGGTGGATCAAGGTGCGGATGAGCAGGCCGGAAGCGGTCAGCAGCACGACGGTGAGGGCCACCTCGCCGGCAATCAGCGCTTGGCGCAGGCCTACGCTACCGAGTCCGGCCACAGTGCGGCCGGCCATCGATGAGCGTAGGTCCACCTTCCGCGTGGCGAGTGCCGGCAGCATGCCGAACAGAATGCTCGTCACAAGCGAGACAAGCAGCGTGAAGGCCATCACGCTGCCGTCGAGTGGGACGCCCGCGACGGGGAGAAAGTGTTCGGGCAACAGCAGCAGGAGGCCGCGCAGGGCGAGAAAGCCCACGCCCAAGCCCACCGCTCCGCCCACCAGCGCCAACAATAGGTTTTCGACCCAGAACTGCTTCTGGATCTGCCAGCGCGAAGCTCCCAGCACCAGCCGGGTGGCTACTTCCGAGGTGCGGCGCAGCATGCGGACGAGCGCCAACCCGGCCAGATTGGCGCAGGCGATGAGCAGGATGAAGCCCGCGGCCAGCATTAGCGCCAGCACCTGCGGGCGCAGCGAAGCGGTCTCGCCCTTCTGCAGCGGCACCAAATAATAAGTCACCTGCGCGCCGGGATTGTCCGCCAATTCATAACGACTGGCACGGAGAGACCACGCGCGGTTGATCTCGGCATTCGCCTCCTGCCAAGTCGCGCCATCGCGCAGCCGGGTGATGTCATCAAAATTTGCTCCCCCTCCTTCGCCCTCGCGGCTGGGCTGGAGCGCCGTATACAGGTCGGCGTTCAAGGGAGTCGCTGCGCTCTCGGGGAGCACCCCGATGACCGGGTGCGTCTCGCCTTTCAACAGAATGCGCTCTCCCAGAATACTGGGATTAGCGCCGAAGGCATCGCGCCACAAACCGTAGCTGAGGATGGTTGCCTTGGGTCCATGCGGACGGTCCTCTTCCTCGGAAAAATTGCGTCCGATGATGGGATGGATAGCCAGCACATCAAGGTAGTGGGCCGAGATGCGCCCGGCATGCACGTATTGCACGTGCGAACCCGCCTGGAGATTCACGCCCGAAGCTCCTCCCCCGGAAACAGCTGAGATCAGGGAGGGGACATTGTCGCGCAGCAACTCCCACTGCTCACCATTCAGCTGGAGCCGCTCATCTGAGGGCCGGGGGCCGGTGACCCGCGTGTAAATTGTGCCCGTCCGTTCCGGATGCGAATAGGGCAGGCTTTTCAGCATGAGCGCATTCACCATGGAAAAAATCGCGGTGTTGGCGCCGATCGAAAGCGCCAGCATAAGGGTCACCGTCACGGTGAAACCGGGATTGCGCCTCAGCTGGCGCGCCGCAAACTTAAGGCTTTGCCCTAAAGCATCCATCGACGATCCTCCTGGCGAGACGGCAGGGATTTCCCCTCGGAGACACTATCTGCCTGTCCTGTCATACGTTGAGGTGCCGGGGGAAGTTCCGTTGCAGACCAGGTGGAGGAAATGAGTCCAGCTAGGCCGAACTCGAGGCACCCATAGCTCCCTTGTGGGGTGGCATCCCGTACTTTTCTGAAAATGGCATTTTGCGGCAAGTTGGAGTCCCGCGACGGTCTGAGGGGCCAGAACGGGGTTCGAGGAAATAGGTCCTGCCTCGTCGCCAACTGGCCGCGTGACCGCTCGCACTTGCGTGGTCGGGCGCCGGTGACGGCCTACCCCTACCCCGTTGATCGTGATTCGCGGACCAGAGCCTCGGTTCCGGTAAGATCCAACCTGGCATGTATCAGCTTGTTGGCGAACGTGTCGGCACGGCCGTCGCCCCGCTATGGCGGGAAGTGCATCCCGTAGATCCTACCAGACCTTTGCCGACGTGTTTGCAATGTCTCGCGCAGTGTTGGCACAGACGCCCCCTGCAAGAACCCCTGTTGACGGCCAACGGGGGTGTTATACTCCTGTTGATCTTCAAAAGGAGTTGTATGCCGGCTTCCAAGAGCGAAGTCCTGCAGGGAACACTCGATTTACTGGTGCTGAAGACGCTCGATTCCATGGGGCCCATGCATGGCTTCGGGATCGCCCTGCGCATCCAGCAGGTCTCCGAAGACCTGCTGCAATTGAACCAGGGAACTCTCTATCCCGCTCTGCTGCGTCTCGAGCAGAGAGGCTGGATCGCGTCCAAGTGGGGCATTTCGGAAAACAACCGCAAGGCAAAGTACTATTCGCTGACCCGCGCCGGGCGCAAGCAGCTCCGGGAAGAAGCGGAAAACTGGGATCGCATGTCTGCCATGATCAACCGTGTGCTGAGGACGACCTAGCTGATGCGCGAACGTTGCCGCGTCTTCATTCACCGTCTCGCAGCGGTCTTCCACCGTCGTCATCTCGAAGAAGACCTGGCTGCGCTCGCACTGGAGATGTCCATGGCACTGAACCTGCGCAAAGGGATGACCGCCGAGG
>DATDGR010000188.1:0-98309 GCA_036521995.1 Terriglobia bacterium
ATCTAGGGTACCTCGTGGTCTTGCAGCGGCGGTCTACGACGTCTTGGGCCTGGCTTCAGGTTCCGTGACCAGCCTCGCTGAAAGCGGAGTCGAGCGGAAAGTGCTGCGCGCGGAAGGCCGGACGCAGGGAAGAATCACAAAGGAGACAGTCCAACATGCCAAAAACACCCAGTAAACAAGGAGCTTCGGCCGCCAAGAAGCCAGCAGGCGCGATTTCCCTGGCCAAACTACCGCCTGAGCTGGCCCGGAGCAATATCAAGGCCCTGCTTCTGGCCAACCCGAATTACTTCGGGAATCTGAAAGACAGCGAATTTCAGCCCGTCCTCAGTATTCAAGGGGACACAGCTTACGAGAATATCGGCTGCGTCGGCTTCAACCCCCAACTGAACCGCCTGGAGGCGGAAGTTAACATCAACCAAGAAGGCGGATACGACGGCGACGTTTGTTCAAACGGGTCACAGGAGTTCGTCCGCTTCTATCTTTCTTACGACGGTGGAGCCACCTGGCAGGACCAGGGGCTGACCAGCTTTGCCGTCTACGACGTACCGGGACCGAAGCCTCTGGAGTACGACGCCACCTTGCAGATCAATCCGCCGGAGGGCTTTTGCTTTTTCGAGAACCTGCCCACGGCACGGGCCATTCTCTCCTGGAACACTCCGCCTCCGGCAAACAGCCCGGGCTGGACTCCCATCTGGGGCGACGTCGTGGATGCTCGCATCCAGATCGCGGGTTTTGAGATCATCGTGCTCAACAAGTTCCTCGCCGAGGCGAAGGTCGAGTTGCCGGCGAAGTACAAGGACGCGGTCGACCTGACTCAGTCCCTGAAGGCCGCCCCGCCCAAGGTTCTGAGCGGCGCCGAACTGCACAACCTTTACAAGGGCAAGAACGTCCCCGCTCACCGCTTCCTCTTCTCTGAACTGAAGCAGGCCATCGGCGAGCCGACCACGAAGTTCGCCCAGGCGCCGCCCTCGAAGGCCGCTATCTTCGGTATCGAAGCCGTCAACCTGGAGCAGCTCATCGAGGCCCTGCTCAACACCGACGGCGACACCACCTATGAAGAGTTGGACTGTGTGGGTCTCAACCCTAATCTTGACCAGCTTGTCGGCGTCATCAATGTCAAGCTCTCGAGCGGATATTCCGGCGGTCCCTGCACGGCCGGCAGCCCGGAGTACGTGGCCTTCTGGGTGGACTGGAATGATGGCAAGGGATGGACCTATGTGGGAACAAACTCCGTCACCGTTCACGATTTCAGCGCCATACCACCGGGTGGACTCAAGTATTCCGTGGTCCAACCCGTGGATATCGCCAGCCACCAGCAGCCTTGCGACCAGGGGCCGAAGACCGCCACGGTACGCGCCGTCCTCTCCTGGGATGTTCCGCCTTCCACGGTCGATCCCTACGCCCCTGTCACCTGGGGCAACAGCGACGAGACCACCATCCTGCTCGATCCGGGAACGCCGTTCGTGACGGGCACGCCGGATATCAGCATCATCGGCGGCATCGGCATCGCGGAGATCGACACCAGCGTGATGGGTTTGACGCTGCCCTTTGCGACCTTTGCCAACTTCGGTCCGAGCGAATACGCTGACCCCTGGGACAACTCGCGGCAATGCCCGTTCGGGGGCCTGGTGGATGTTCACGGCCAGCCTACGCCGGGCATGAAGTATCGTGTATCGGTGCGCAAAGTCGGTTCCAGCAGTCTCATCAGGCTCACCGACACGATCTATACCGTTGACAAGTACGGGGTGACCACCGCGCGCACTCCCGACGGTCAGGGGTTCTTCGACTACCTGACGCAGGATCAGAACCAGTTGAGCCTGCTGGCCTACTGGATTTCGGCCGGCGACGACCTCTGGGAGATGATGCTGGAGATCGCCGACGCCCTTGACAACGTTCAGAGCAGCACGCCTTGGTACCGGATTCAACTGGATAACACCGGGCCCGAGACATCCGCGCAGTTGGTACCTCCGACGATCGATCTGCACATCGATAGCGGCGGTGACTGCAAGGACTTTAACGTCGCTACTGAAATCGACGGTCACTTCGTAGCGGTTGATACGTACTTCGGAGTCTGGACCCTTCAGACGCTCCCCAGTACCATCTCGCCGCCGCCGAATGAGCCGGCGTCCTTCAACCCGGTGATCTCGAGCACGACAGAAACCGAAGTCTACCCCGGTCACCAGTGGAAGCTCGATACCACCGGGATGACACCCTGCGGCTACGTGGTTCAACTGCAGGTGTGGGACCGGTCCATTGTGGGCAGTTACCCCGGGTCGCATAACTATAATCACGCCGAAGTCGGCTTCTGCCTGCGGGCAACAGACTAGCCGCTGACTTCCTGCTCTTTGACCTCGGTGGGCGGGGATCATCGGTCCCTGCCCTCTGCGGGTCCCACGACGTACGGCAGCTCCTGCTGAATCGAGGCTGCCAAAGCATCTGTCCCAGGGCTGACCCAGGGCAGATCGAACGTGGGCGGCCGCGGTCCGGTTCCCCCTCCGCGGCCCCGCCCACTGTTTGCCGACTGTTGAACCACCGTAGGACGCGACGATGGGCGAAGCGGCTGCTTTTTGGACGCGGTTTGTCTTGGGCATCCTGGCCACCTGGCGGGTTACGCACCTGCTGGCGAACGAGGACGGCCCCGCAGACCTCGTCGTTCGGCTACGCGCCCGGTTGGGTTCTGGTCTCGCCGGCGAGCTGATGGATTGCTTCAAGTGCCTCAGCCTCTGGATCGCGGCCCCGGCGGCTCTGTTCCTGTCTCGAAGACCTCTCGATTGGCTGGTCGCCTGGCTGGCGCTCTCCGGCGCCGCTTGCCTACTGGAGCGTCTGGGCCACGAGGCCATCGAGATGGAACCTGTCTCCCACGCCTCGGAAGGAGAATCGAACCATGTGTTGCGGTCAGAAACGAGCAGCCCTGCGAAATGACGCGGTGCCCAGGACAACTCCGCGGGCGCTTCCAGAGAATCCGATTCAGGCGCCGCCTGCGCTCGCTCAGTCGTTCTACCTGAGAAACATTCCGGCACGGCTCCGCGCCGCATTTGCAGGCCGGCCCCGCCTCATCGGCGACTCACCCAACGGGCAGCAGACCGTAGCGGCTCGCAGACTTATTTGACGAACCGCGACCAGCCTGCTAGTTTCGTAGCGACGGCCCGATGAAGGCCGGAGCCTATGAAGCTGCCCCTCATGAAGTTGCGCCTCCCGACTCAGTTGATCGTGGCCCTAGCCATCGTTGTCGTCGGCGGAGGCGCCCTGGGCGGCGAATACCTGCTGGTGAGATGGTACCCGCAGCACCAGCAGAACGTGATGGACGCCGCGCAAAAGCTGCTCCCTTATCGCAATGACGGACTGGGCCTCGATATGCGAGTGGCGGCCGGCATCTACGGCAAAGTGGTGGACTCGCCGGGCGGCGTCCGCATTTACCGCCCGAAGCTCTTCGGCGACGGGCCTTCGCTTACCATTACGTCGCAGCCGAATCCCGACGGCGCCGTCGATTTCTCTCAAGAGATCCTGGCCCAATGGGAAACGCGCGGCGCGCTTCAGACCATCCCGCGTTTCCGGTTCGAGCACACCCAGATCAACGGCCGCAACGCGGCCCTGGTGTGGCAGCTTGCGCAGAAGAATGAAATGCTCCTGACCGCCCATCTGATCTCGCCTGACCGCATCATCGAGGTGGACTGCACGCCCGGCATGGAAGACGAAGACACCTACCTCCAAGCTTGCGACTCCACGATTCATGCCATCAATATGACAGGTCCACCGACGCCCCAAGAGAAGCCAACCCTCGAAGAAGTCAAGCCTGCCCACTGAGAGTTCGCCCGCCAAGAATTGTCACCGAGCGCGAAGCGAAGAGTCAGCCTTTTCGGCCAGGGACGCGCTCTTTGCGCCTTTCCGATTGATTCCTGGCGAGTTGCGCGGCCTTGGGGCATCTTGAGTTCGTTTTTGTTTGTTTGGTTTGTTTTTTCCACCCCCAAGCTCCATGCTGATTCTAAAGCGCTTAATCTGGAGCGCCTTCACCAAACTTGGCCTTGTTTGGGTTTATCTTGGGTTTATTTTATGGACATGGCGTTGATTATAAATAACTTATCTGGTTAGTTTTTCGATCTAATGAGGGAAGGGCGGCCGCTCAAGGCAGCCTACGCGGCTTTTCCGTTCCTCGAAGAGATGCCTCGCACGGCTATCACCTTTATTTTCATCAACATCGTGGCAAAACTCAGCTAAGTTCCCTATTATCATAGAGATCGTGGGATGTGCCGACTTCATTTTTTAAGTCATTTGTTTTCATAAATATCGTGGGATGTATTTTTTTGTTTTTTTCGTCTTCGCCCCTGGCGATCGAAACTCTCCCCTTTTGGACATCGTCTCGGGTTGCGGGGCAGCCGGAGTCTCCATAAGTTGGAGCGAAGTACCGCACGACAGTTGTTCCTCCCGGGCTCCGTTAAACCTGGAGTAGATGTATCATAAGTAATCGAACCCTGTCAAGGGTTTTCGCAAGCTTTCGGTAGTCCACAGGCTGAGATTTAGCTGGCGGCGCTGGAAGTCAAGACGGCATTGCAACCCGTCGGCAGTTGCCCGGCACGACAAGCCGAGAAGCCCACGGCACCAAAACCGTGCCGTGGCTACCACGATGGATGTTCTCCGAGGCCGCGCATTGGGAACATTCATTCGGAATCAGACCGGCCGAAGACGCGCCGGAAGATGGTATCGACGTGCCGCAGCTGGCGGTCGAGGGAAAAAGCATGCGCGATCTCGCGCGGCTTGAGGTAGCGGGCGATATCCGGATCGCGCTCCACCAGAGTCTTGAAATCCTCGCGCGTCTCCCAAACCTGCATGGCGTTGCGCTGCACCCAGGCGTAAGCCTCTTCACGCAACGCGCCCTTCTCCACCAGATCGAGCAGCAGTTGCCCCGAAAAGATCAGCCCACGCAACAGGTTGAGATTCTCCTGCATGCGCTCGGGGTAGACAAACATCGTCTCCACCAGCCGGGCGGTTCGATCGAGCAGATAATCGGCCAGGATAGTGGAGTCCGGCAGGATGACGCGCTCCACGGAGGAATGTGAGATGTCGCGCTCGTGCCAGAGCGCCACGTTCTCGAGCGCCGCCTGGGCGTTCGATCGCACCACGCGGGCCAGACCGCAGATCTGCTCCGCGGTCACGGGATTGCGCTTGTGCGGCATGGCCGAGGAACCCTTCTGCCCGGCGGCGAAGTATTCCTCCACTTCGCGGACTTCGGTCCGCTGCAAGCCGCGCACCTCAAGCGCGATCTTCTCGAGCGAGCTGGCGATGACGGCCAGGGTGGAAAGATAGAAGGCGTGCCGGTCGCGCTGGATCACCTGGGATGAGATGGGGTCCGCGTCGAGACCGAGGCGGGCGCAGATGCGTTTTTCGAGCGCCGGGCTCAAGTGGGCATAGGTGCCGACCGCCCCCGAGATCTTGCCCACTCGCATCTGGCGCGCGGCCAAGTCGAAACGCTCCAGGTTGCGCCGGTTTTCAGCGTACCAGATCGCGATCTTCCAGCCGAAAGTGATGGGCTCGGCGTGAATCCCGTGCGTGCGCCCCACCATGGGAGTGTGCTTGAACTCGAAGGCGCGTTTGCTGAGCACCTCGCCCAGGCGGACGAGGCCGGCGCGCAGTAGAGCGGACGCTGCCTGCACCAGGAGCGCCTGCGCGGTGTCCACCACATCATTGGAGGTGAGGCCGTAGTGCAGATAGCGGCCGGTGGGCCCGATGTTTTCAGCCACGTTGGTGGTGAAGGCGACCACATCGTGCTTCACCTGCTTCTCGATCTCCAGAATGCGCTCCACCGAGAAGCTGCCCTTCCGGCGGATCGCGCGCGCCGCGCTCTTGGGAATGAGCCCGGCCTCGGACTCAACTTCGGCCGTGGCGATCTCCACCGCAAGCCAGCAGCGGAACTTGTTTTCGTCGCTCCAGATGCGGCCCATCTCGGGGCGGGTGTAGCGGGGAATCATAGGTCACAATCCACAGATTACACAGATTTCACAGATTTACGAATCCACAAAGCGCTTGTATTCCAGGGACCTGCCTCCAAAGTTGATCAGCAAGCCGACCTTCATTCCGATTTGACTTCAAGTAGTTGATGACCTGAGCTGCCTCAACTCCGCCAAGCTTGTCGAGCGCCTTGATTTCGGCGACTACCTCGTCGAAGCAGATGAAGTCTGCCCGATACGAACTGCGCAGTCGTTGTCCCTTGTAAGACACGGGCAGCTCAACTTCACAGCGGAACGGAATGCCGCGGGCCTCCAGTTCGATCATCATGGCCTCACGGTATACAGCTTCGAGAAAACCGCAGCCAAGCTGCCGACGCACTTCCATGGCCGCGCCCAGGATCGCACAGGCCCTGGGGTCTCTTTCGCTTTGTTCCATCTGTGTAATCTGCGTAATCTGTGGATCAAAACTCGAAAAGCTTCGTGGGCGCGTCCTGGCTGGCCAGGTGCAGCTCCGGCGCCGAGCCGTTTGCCCGGCGAGCAAGGGCTTCAAGAGCCGTCAGCCGGACAATCTCCGGGTGATTATTGGTTTCGCTCAGGTGAGCGAGCACCAGCACCTGCGCCGCGCCGTCATAAGCCTCAGCCAGGAATTCGGCGGTGGCGTTGTTCGAGAGGTGCCCGTGGCGGCTCATCACGCGCTGCTTGACGGACCAGGGATAAGGGCCTACCCGCAGCATTTCGACGTCGTGGTTCGACTCGAAAACCAGCAGGTGGCAGCCGCGCAGGTGCTGCCTGACATGCTCCGGGATGCAGCCCAGATCCGTGACCACTCCGATCTTCAAGCCTTCGGCTGCGAAGGTGAAGGCGACGGGGTCGGCGGCGTCATGGGGGATAGAGAACGGCGTGACTTCGATATCGCCCACCGTGAATCGTTCCCCGGCCACGAAGGCCTCAAAGGCCGCAATTTTCGGACCCCATTGGATAGCGCTTCGCGTCCCCTCGTTGAGGTAGATCGGCCGGCCCAGATCACGAGCCAGCCTCTTGAGGCCACTGACGTGGTCAACGTGTTCGTGGGAGATGATGAAGGCGTCGCAGGTTTCGGGCCGCTCGCCGATGGCCCGGAGGCGCTTGAAGGTTTCGCGCTTGCTGAGGCCGGCGTCCACCAGCAGGCGGGTGCGCTCGGTGGCGATCCACGTGGAGTTTCCACGACTGCCGCTCGCCAGTACGCAGATGCGCAGGCTCAATCGGTCTACCCCGCAGAAGGCCTTTGGTTCACCACAGAGACGCGGAGGGCATGAGGAAAGAGCGCTTCATACGACCATGCGTCTTCTTCGTTTTCGGATCGTAGATTAGAGATTCACCAGCAGCCATTTCCTCGGAGTTTCTGTGCCTCTGTGGTTCAAGCACCCTTCACTGGCATTATACGTCAGAAGGGCGATCTGCTAGCAGGCCAGGTCAGCCCGGGTGATGCGAGCGCCATTGAGCGGGCCCAGGACGGTGAGGGCGATGCGGCCCGGCTCGAGCAGATCGCGGGCGACGCCCAGCACGTCTTCGGCGGTGACGGCCTCCACCTCGCGGGCGATCTCGTCCATCGAGATGTAACGGCCAAAATACATCTCCTGCCGGGCAAGGTTCGACATGCGGCTCATCGTCGACTCCAGACCAAGCAAGGTGCTGCCCTTCAGGTAGTCCTTGATGCGGCGCAACTCTTCGGCCGTGAGCGGTTCAGATTTGATGCGCGCGAACTCTTCCACGATCAACTGCACCACGGTGCGGGCATTGGCGGTGGAAGTTCCGGCATAGACGTTGAGGCAGCCGGCGTCCGTATAGGTATTGAGGCCTGAAAAAACGGCATAGGCCAAGCCGCGCTTCTCGCGGACGTTCTGGAAGAGCCTGGAGCTCATGCCGCCGCCCAGGATCGTATTCATCACGTAACAGGCAAACCGCTTGGGATGCGCCAGAGGGTAGGCCGGCGCGCCCATGCAAATGTGAACCTGTTCGAGGTTCTTCTTGCGGCGGAGACGAACGCCCGGCGAGGCCACAGGCGCCCGCGAGGCGACGGGTGGCGGACCCGCAGGTACGGCGCCCAGTTCCTCGCGCACCAAATCGAGTAAGCGCTCATGCTCGAGATGCCCGGCAGCAGTCACCAGCATATTGCGCGGCGTGTAATGCCGGCGGAAGTACCGGAACAGCCGTCGGCGATTGAAGCTGCGCACCGTGTGACGCGTGCCCAGAATCGGACGCCCGAGCGGATGATTCCGCCAGTAGCTCTGGGTAAAAATCTCATGGACGAGATCATCCGGCGTGTCTTCCACCATCTTGATCTCTTCCTGGATGACCTGAGACTCCTTGGCGACGTGCTCGTCGCGCAACAGCGGGTTCTTTACCAGATCCGCCAGCACCTCGAAGGCGCGGGGCAGGTGCTCGTCAAGCACCTTGATCGAAAAACTGGTGCACTCTTTCGCCGTAAAGGCGTCGAGGTGGCCGCCGATGGAGTCTGCCGAGCGCGCGATCTCCTCGGCCGTGCGCGTGCGGGTGCCTTTGAAAACCATGTGTTCAAGAAAGTGGGTGATGCCGTTGTCGGCCTCACTCTCCAGCCGGGAGCCCGTGCGCAGCCAGATGCCGACGGAGACTGATCGCACGGCTGGCATGGTTTCGGTAATCACCGTGAGTCCGTTTTCGAGGACGGTCTTGTGGACCGCTTTGTCATTATTCCTAGCCTTCTTCAAATCCCCTCCCTTGCCAAATAAGCTCAGATAGCGCATCGCGCGCGATCCGGGTTCCGAGCGAGACACGGGTCCTAATCAGTTTCTTCAGGGCTCGGCTTGTACGAGCTTGAGTCGTCCGGCTGCCTTCAATACTACCCCAGCCTCGACCCCGACGCCAGATTCCCTGTGGCGCTCCTGACCCTGAAGGAGTTACCTAATCGGCATTCAAGGTTCGCGCCCGGCACCGCCTCAGCCGGCAGCTTCCCTGGCTCACTGACCGGAGATCAGCAGAAGACCTGTTGATTCTAAAGGACATTCCGGCTTCGTTCCGGGGCATGGTCTGCCCATCGGTCTCCGGCCGCCCTTTCTGGGAGTCAGTTCGATGCATCAAGGCCCTGAGACTTTGCCCATTTCCGTCTCCCGGTGCCCGGTCCAGGCACTCGCGAAGCCTCCCGACTTCATTGACCCAACGGATCAATATGGCTCCTGTTGATTCTAAAGGACATTCCGGCTTCGTTCGGGGGTATGCTGGCCCCATCGGTCTTCATCTGGGCTTAGACGCCTTACCCCAGTTTCAAGTCCGGACAAGCTACCTCCCGCCAATTTACGAAGCCGCCAAGTTCATTGAGCCATGGCCTGTAGCTGACACGGTCAGGACGATCCCTGACCTAGACGCTCCTCCCCGGCGGCAGCTCGGCGCGCCCGCTGAGAGGGAGGATACTGGCGCGCCAAGACCCTCCAGCGGACGGCCACGACCTCCCGCAGACTTTGGACGGCATCGCGGACAATACTGAACCGCGTCGCAGGGTCGTTATCCCAGCGGACAGGGATCTCGAGCACCCGCCCCCCGAAGCGTTGAATCAGAAAAAGCAACTCCGGATCGAAGCCGAAGCGATCGGCCTTGAGGTGCTCGAAGGCGCGGCGCGTGGTCTCACGCCGGAAGAGCTTGAAACCGCACTGCGTATCGCGCAGCTTGAGTCCGGTGAAGAGGCGGACGGCAAGGTTGAAACAGATTCCGGCCCACTCGCGCGTCCAGGGTTGGTGAACGCCGATCAGTTCGCGCTGTAAGGCGCGCGATCCGACGGCCGCGTCCGCGCCCGTGGATTCCAGGCCAGCGATCAGCATACCGGCCTGGTCGATGGCGGCCGAGAGGTCAGCGTCGGTGAGAAGTACGTATTGGCCGCGCGCCCCGAGCGCCCCGCGGCGCACACTGAAGCCCTTCCCGCGGTTGCGCTCATTCACCATCAGCCGCAAAGCGGGCCAATGTTCCGCGGCGCGAGCCACGACCTCCGCGGTTCGGTCGCTGGAGCCGTCATCCACCACAATCACGTCGGCACTGAACGTCTTGGCCCCTAGGTAGAGCCAGATGCGCTCGAGCGACTTGCCGATTCTCAACTCCTCGTTATAGGCGGGAATCACGATGGTGAGTAAGGGCGCTGCGCCGCTGGAGCCCGCATTCGGGCCGGCAGACGCCTGGGCCTTGCTATCGTTCAGCATGAGGACTTCTGTTTAGAAGAGCGAGCCTCGGCTGCGATTCGGCCAAGCTTGCTCGCCAATCAAAGGTACAAATTGACAAGCGGTCAGTGCGTGGGTGCGGAACTTGTCCCCGGCTTTGATGATTAACTGGAGTTGCTGCTCGCGACGGCCGCCGATGGGAACCACCAGACGTCCGCCATCCGCAAGCTGGTCCACCAGAGTTTGAGGAACCTCGGGTGCCGCCGCCGTCACCAGAATAGCTTCATACGGAGCTGCGGCCGGGTAGCCGTGGCTCCCATCGCCGGTCACCACTTCGACCGCGTCGCCATAGCCGAGCCGCCTGAGCCTAGAGCGCGCTGCCTCGGCAAGTGCCGGATTCCTCTCGATGGTGTACACTTGGGCGCCCAGATGTGAAAGGAGCGCAGCCTGATAGCCGGTACCGGTGCCGACCTCGAGAATACGATCGCCTGGGTGCACGGCGGCGGCTTCCGTCATCAGGGCCACGATGTAAGGTTGCGAGATCGTCTCCCATTCGCCGATGGGAAGAGCCCGGTCCTCATAGGCAGCGAAAGCATTTTCCGGTGGAACAAATTCATGGCGAGGAAGGGTGCACATCGCTTCGAGCACGCGAGAGTTTCGAATACCTCGCGCCCTCAGCTGCTGCTCGACCATCGCTTGTCGCCCGGCTTCGAAAGTCGCTGTGGCATTCACATGGTTAACCCTGTGGTTAGCATACCACGTGACGCGAGAAGGGACACATCAGTAGGATGGCCCGGCCTAGGGGTAAGTCTTCGAGGGCCGCTCCGTAGAGTGCTGTTGGTGAAGCGCGCCGCTTGGGCCGCGGGCGAACCGGCTGGCGCCTGCGCGGATGGTCCCCTGGCGAGCCGGCACGAGTCGCAGGACAGCAAGCGCAGCAGTAACCAGAGCAGTGCGCCGCAGCATCTAAGAACAGGGGCCTTGCGAAAGGCACTGAAAAGGACCGTACCCTCGGAGCGCGGCGCGCGGGGTTGGCGATCGAGGACACCTAAGCCCCGCGCTCATTCCCAATCGGCAATCACCAATCGTCGATCTCGAAGGATGGCATGACGCATCAGCTTAGTATTCCCATCGCTTTCGTGGCCGGACTGGTATCGTTTCTGTCGCCCTGCGTCCTGCCGCTCGTACCCGGTTACATCTCGATGTTGTCCGGGGTCTCGATGGACGAGCTACGGGCCAGCGCTGACGCCGCGCTCGCCCGGCGCATCTTCGGCAACTCCATCGCGTTCGTGCTGGGCTTCACGGTGGTGTTTGTCGCCCTGGGCGCCTCGGCCAGCGAGGTCGGGAGTTTTCTGCTGAGCCGGCGAACGATCTTTAACGTGGTGGCGGGGATCATTATTATTGTCTTCGGGTTGCATCTAACCGGCCTGGTGCGGATTCCATTTCTGTATCGGGATGCTCACATCCAGGCGGGAGGCAAGCAGCGGGGTTCTAGCGGAGCCTTTCTACTCGGCTTCGCCTTCGCGTTTGGCTGGACGCCTTGCATCGGGCCCATCCTGGCCGGAATCCTGGCCTTGGCCGCCACCCGGGACACGCTTTTCCAGGGCATGTTCCTGCTGGCCGTCTACTCGGCCGGCCTGGCCGTCCCGTTCTTGCTCACGAGCCTGGGCCTGAGCCGGTTCCTGAGGTTTTACGGGCGTTTCCGCAAGCATTTGCAGGCGGTGGAAGTGGCTTCGGGCGTTCTGCTGATCGCGCTTGGCACCCTGATCGCGCTCAACAAGTTCACCATACTCTCCGGTTACCTGTCGTTCCTGAATCGGTTTACACTGTAAATGTGGTGCAGTTTGAGCCTGGGCGATGACGCGGCGATGAGATGAGAGTCGCAGTTTTTGACGAAACGAACCCGTCATGTTGTTGAGTAGAAAGGAATCGGGCTTCCGAAGGAGCGCAGGCTGACTTCTGCTTCTCGGCCGCCCGAGGGACAACTTGCATCCCATTCTTTTAAAGATCGGCTCTTTCCAGCTTCCCACTTACGGTTTGTTGCTGGCCCTTGCCTTACTAACAGCCATCATCACTGCGGACCGCCTCGGTCGGCGCGAGGGGTTTGACGGCGGTCGCATGCTCGATTTCAGCACCTGGATCATCGTGGTGGGCCTGCTCGGAGCCAAGGTCTTGATGATCATCAGTGACTGGTCCTTCTACCGCCAGAACCCTGGAGAGATTTTCAGTTGGGCCACGCTGCAGTCCGGCGGGGTGTTTTACGGCGGGTTCATCGCCTCTGCGTTCTTTGCCGTGTGGTATGTACGCACCTACCATCTGCCGTTACTCAAGATGTTTGACATCTACGCTCCGGCCGTGGCGCTGGCCCAAAGCGTGGGGCGCCTCGGATGCTTTTCCGCCGGTTGCGATTACGGGACGCGCACCAGTTCGTTCCTGGGTGTGGTGTTCACCAACCCTTACAGCCACGAAGTGACGGGAGTACCATTGAACACGAGGATTCACCCCACGCAGCTCTACGAGTCGCTGGCCACCCTCGTGATCGGCGGCCTGGTACTTTGGCGCTATCGCCACAAAAAGCGCGATGGGGAGATTTTTCTGCTCTATTTGACGCTCTACGCGGTGGCCCGGTTCTCCCTCGAATTTCTGCGAGGCGACGAAGATCGCGGATTCGTATTTCATCACCTGCTCTCCACCTCGCAGTTCATCGCTATTCTCGCCCTTGTCGTAGCAGGCTGGCTCTGGAGTTATCTGCGGCGCCAGCCTGCGGCTGCGCCTGTCCCCGCTATGGCGGGTCGTGACGAACCAAGGCGGCGGCCCCTCGGTGGCGTTCCGGCGACCAGGCCGGGCCGGAGTTGAGCGGAGTTGAGGAGGCGGAGCCAGGTGCGGGCTGCGGAAGGGCCTAACGGGAGTTCGGTATGACAAAAAGAATACAGATTGTGTCGGGCGCCTTGCTGGCGGTAGTGCTCTCGGTGGGTCTCTACTTCCTCAACGCTCGCTGGATTGCCCCGGCGACGGTCCGTAACGTGAAAGCTGCCGGCAACCACCCGTTGGCCCCCGATTTCACGCTGACCGACATCAACGGCGCCAAGCTGGCCTTGTCGGATTACAAAGGTAAGGTGGTGCTGCTCGATTTCTGGGCGACGTGGTGCGGACCGTGCCGCATCGAGATTCCTTGGTTCGTACAGATGCAACAGAAATACCGCGACCAGGGTTTCGCGGTGATCGGCGTGGCCATGCAAGATACAGCTAACTCCGTGAACCAGTTCTACCAGCAGTTTCGACTGAACTACCCGGTCGCCATGGGTGATGACAAGCTCGCGGCCACCTACGGTGGAATCTTCGGCCTTCCCACCTCATTCGTGATCGGGCGCGACGGCCGCATCTACGCCCAGCACAGTGGGACTACCAGCGCCGACGTGTTTCGAGCCGAGATTGAGCAGCTCCTGGCTGAAAAACCGGGGGCTGAAGACTCGGGCTTCACGCCCGCCGGCCAGACCGAGGAGATCGACGTCGGAACACCGGGAGAGGCCAACTCTGAAGTGCCCGGCATCGACATCACCAAGCTGAGCGCGGCGGAGCTCACGACGTTCGAGAAGCAACTTGCTGACACTCCTTGCACCTGTGGCTGCAAGCTCACGCTCCTGAGGTGCCGCCGTGAGGACTCGGCCTGCGGTGTGAGTCGCAAGCTGGCTCGCGAGGCGCTCAAGCAGTTTGAGGATGCGAAAGCCAAGGGAACCCCAAGCGCGAGCTCCAGCGCGAAGACCTAAGGAAAGAAGTTGAGAGGGGCGTTCGCAGGTGTCGGTGCGGACAGCCCGTGGGTTGTCAGATGACCGTTGCCTTGCGCGGCTTTCTTGTCGTCCAGGCCTTACTGACTGCAACTGTGGTGCTTGCGGCGCCACAGTCTCCGACCGTAGTGAGCGGACACCTGGTGCTGGAGATGGACGGCGCCCATGCCGGTTCGACCGTCAAGGCCGCGGTGGTGGCCCAGGTCGCTCCGGGATATCACATCAATGCTCACGTCCCATCACTCGACTATCTGATCCCCACCGAACTGAAGCTCGAGCCGGTACCGCCCCTTGCTCTCGGGCCAGTGGTGTATCCCAAAGGCAAGCCGGAGAAGTTTGCGTTCCTCGATCAGCCGATCTCGGTTTACGAAGGCCGGCTGCTTGTGATCGCTCCCCTAAAAGTGGCGGCCAGCGCGGAGGCCGGTGTCTATACGCTGAAGGGCGTGCTGAACTACCAAGCGTGCAACGATCATGCCTGCCTGCCGCCGGCAAGCTTGCCCCTGTCGCTGGCCGTAAAGGTCGTTCCGAACAGTGAGAGCCTCAAGCGCGTGAACTCGGATGTCTTCACCGGAATCAAGCCCAACTGATCGGGGCGTGGTTTCGCCTACGCCGCCTGAATCTCAGGCGGGCAGGGGTGCCTTGCCTGGCGCGCCGACGGCGACTACGACCAGGAAAGGCTCCGCCTTGACCGCGCTGATAACCTTGGCGCTTCTGGTCCTGCTGGTCTGGGCGCTGAACCCCCGTCAACCGAAATTCAAGCCGGCGCCGCTCGATCCCCCCTCGAGCGCTTGCGCGCCCTCCCAGACCGACTTTGTCCCAACCCATCTCACCGAAGTTCCCGGTCTCGCGCTAGCCGGGCTTCCCGCCCGCGTCAGGAACCACATCCTGCTCCGCCTGAATATGGAGCCTTGCTCCTGTGGTTGTGCCCAAAGCCTAGCCGCCTGCCGCGCGCAAAACCCGTCGTGTCCCGTATCCCCACAGGCTTGCGATGCCGTGGTGAAGGACGAACAGACGCCGACAGGATCGGGGAAGGCTAGGTCGGTCGCTGGCCCATAGGAAGACCGTAGCAGCAGCCCATGATCATCGGCCTGGTCTCGGACACGCACGGCTTCTTCGATCCTCGGCTCCCCCAAATTCTCGCCGGTTCCGAGCTGATCCTGCACGCCGGCGATGTGGGGCCTGAGGAGATCCTGGACCAGCTTCGGCGTATCGCGCCGGTTCACGCGGTTCGCGGCAATGTGGATTCGCCCGATGCGGGCTGGCCGTTATCTTTGACCCTTTCGCCCGGCGGTCTCGTGACCCAAGTGCTGCATATCCTGCCCGCGCCGCAATCTGATCTCGAGACCTGGGCAGAGTCGGCGCGGATCTCACGGCATTTGCCGAAAGGGGCCGGTCGGCTGCTCGGCAGCTTCGACTCCTCGGTGGAAATGGTGGTTTTCGGCCATAGCCACCAGCCGTGCCTCGTTTCGATGGGAGACGTCCTATGGGTGAACCCGGGCAGCGCCGGGCGCAAGCGTTTTAGGCTGCCGCGCACCTGCGCGCTGATCGAGCTTTCCAATGAAGAGATGAAGGCGCGGATCGTGCCGCTCGAGCCCGACGATGGGAGTCTGCCGCGAAGGGTTCAGGTCAAACTTCATGCACGTCTACAGGCATAGGCTTACTGTGCCCTGGGACCTCCCTTTTTAAGAAGCTTGCGGCCCGACGCAGGCGCGCCACTACCCGTTCGCGCCCGAGCACGAGCATCACCTCGAAGAGGCTCGGCGCCACGGCCTGCCCGGTCAGCGCCACCCGAGTGGCATTGATCAGGACGCCGGCTTTGACGGATCTCTCGTCTGCCAAGGCCCGCAACACCCGCTCCGTCTCCGTAAGAGCGAAGGGTTCGACGGCCGCCAGTCGCTCGCCAAGATCCTCCAGCAAACGCGGCACCGCAGGATCTTTCCAGAACTTCTTCACCGCCTCAGGGTCATGGGAGAAATCGTCGCTGAAGAAGGCGCGGCCCCAACCGCTGAAGTCCTTGAGCGTGCGGGCGCGGGACTGAAGCAAACGCGCTGCCGCCTGAAAGCGCTCGCGATCGGCGCCATCCGGAGACGCCGTGGCCCGCGCATCTTGGTTCCACACCCCCGCCGCCCGGAGCTCCCCTTCCACGAGCGGCCAGAGGCGTTCCGGCGGCAGCCTCCGCAGGTATTCACTGTTCATCCACGCGAGCTTGTCGGGATCGAACACGGCGTTCGATCGCGAAACGGCCGCCAGACTGAACGTCTTCACCATTTCTTCAAGCGTCAGAATCTCGCGCGGCTCGCCCCCCTCGGCCGGCGGAGCCCAGCCGAGCAGCGCCAGGAAATTTCTGAGCGCCTCCGGCAGGATCCCGCTTTCACGATAAGCTCCCACGGAGGTGGCGCCGTGACGTTTCGAGAGCCTCTGCTTGTCAGGACCGAGAATGAGCGGCAAGTGCGCGAAGCGCGGCGACTGCGCTCCGAGCGCCCGATAGATCAGCAGTTGCTTGGGTGTGTTCGAGATGTGGTCGGCACCGCGAATCACGTCCGTCACCCGCATATCAAGATCATCCGCCACCACGCCCAGATGATAGGTGGGCTGGCCGTCCGAGCGCACCAGCACGAAGTCCTCGATCTCGTTGTTCGCCAGCTCGACATTCCCGAAAACCTGATCCTCGAAGGCCGTGCTGCCCTCGTCCGGCACACTAAAGCGCAAGGCGTACGGGCGGCCCTCGGCCTTAAGCCTTGCCCAGTCAGACTCGTCCAGGCCACGGCAGGCGCCGTCGTACTTGGAGGGGCGGCGCTCCACTTCCGCCCGGGCGCGCTTCTCCTGCAGCGTCTCCGGGCTGCAGAAACAGGGATAGGCCGCGCCCTGCCGCTCAAGGTCTGCGGCGATTTCGCGATAGCGATCCAGTCTCTCCGACTGCCGGAACGGACCCTCGTCCCACCCGAGGCCCAGCCAGTCGAGGCTCTCCAGGATGGCGGTCTCGAGCTCGGGCTTCGAGCGATCGGCGTCCGTGTCTTCGATCCTCAAAATAAAGACGCCGCCGTGCTGCCGCGCGTAGAGCCAGTTGTAGAGCGCCGTGCGGGCGCCGCCCACGTGAAGGTACCCTGTGGGCGAAGGCGCAAAGCGAACTCGCAAGTGGGACATGAGCTGAGACATGCAGGTCGTTAATGATCTGTGCCCAAAACAGGTGCGTCGTGGGACGTAGAGGGTGAAAGCCCGGAGAAGACAAAAGCCGGCGGCCAGAGCCGCATTCTCGTGTGCCAGGGGACTGAGCCCCGGCCGCCGGTAGAGCAACGCCGCTAGAAAGGAGGAAAACTAGCTGGCGCGCCCTCTGCCGTAACTATCGGCGCACCGCTGCGAAACTTGAGCCCCTTTCTGCCCAGCGCAAATTTCGCAGCTCTGCGCGCGGGTCGTGGATTTCCAGACCGTCAGTTCCCATCCACCGCCGTCATCAGAGGAAAGCGGTCAGCCTGGAACGGCTCGAGTGTGGACGGGCTTCGGCCTGACATCACCCGATCCGCGATCAGCCGCGCCGTTATGGGCGCGAGCAGAATGCCGTTCCGGAAGTGGCCGGTGGCCAGCGTCAGACCCGTGATTCCTGAGGCTCCCAGAATCGGCAGGTGATCCACCGTGTCCGGCCTCAAGCCGGCCCAGGCCCGTACAAACCGCGCGTCCGCCAGGAATGGCGCCAAGCCGAGCGCGCCCTGCAGGACAGAACCCAATCCCGCAGCGGTTACCGTCTTCTCAAACCCCACGTATTCGGAGGTTGTGCCCACGATCACCCGGCCGCCGGCCCGGGGGACCAGGTAATGATGACCCGCCCTCAGCACCTGTGCCACTTGCTCCGCCTGAGGCAGACCGGATTCGATTTCCAGCTCGATCATCTGCCCCCGGCACGGCACCGTCACAGTCTCGAGGCCCGCCGAGGCCGCGAGCGCTCCGGACCAGCACCCGGCGGCCAGGATGAACTCGCCCGCGCTAAACCGGCCCCGCTCCGCCAGGATACTCGCAACCCGGCCGTCACGCACTTCGATACTGACGACATTCTGGCGGTGAAACTCGGCACCCGACCGCCGAGCAGCCTCAACCAACGCCGCCGTCAGACGTTCGTTATCTACCCAGTGATCGGCGGGCAGGAACAGGGCGCCCAGGATTCCGGTGGCAAGGCCAGGCACGCGCCGCCAGATGGATTCGGGCGACAGGCGCTCCACCGCCGCACCACGGCGCACTTGCGCGGCTTCGATCTCATCGATCTCGCGCGCCTGATCCACGTCCAGGGCCACCAGCAAGGTCCCGTCTCGCCGGTAGCCTACCTCTTGTCCGCTCAGATGCTCTACTTCGGCGACAAATTCCGGGTAAAGTCCGTGGCTGGCCCAGCAGAGCTCCCCAAACGGTTGCGACCCCGTTTTCTCACCCTGCGGCGCGATCATGCCGGCGGCGGCGCTGGAGGCTTCAGCACCCGGCTCGCCGCGGTCGAAAACGGAGACGCGAAGACCGGCCTGGGCCAGCCGCAGGGCGATGGAGCTGCCGATAATGCCGCCCCCGATTACGATGGCGTCCGGGTGCAGGGAGGAATGGCTCGGGGTCATGTTTGGGCAAAATCATGTTATACTGTCCAATCATCTTACGGCAACCGAGGTTCCGCTATGGCTCACTCCTGTGAAATCTGCGGCAAAGGTCCTTCGTTCGGAAACCGAATCAGTCACGCCCACAACGTCACCAAACGGCGCTGGGAGCCGAACCTGCGGCGGGTTCACGCCCTGGTGAACGGCGCCCGGAAGGCCATGCTGGTCTGTACCTCCTGCATCCGCGCCGGCAAAGTCACGAAGTAAGCGAACCCCGCGCTGAGGACGGTCCGCCCGAGGCCCTAAATTTACACCTTAACTCAAAGGTTATCTTTTGTCACGCTCATTGACCGGTAACTTCAAAAGTCGATTTCTTATCTGACTGATTCCAGGGGACCTCCCAGGTCTGTTTGTCACGGTCCGGCCTTTCGCCCCCACATTCGGCGCTCGCTTCGGAACTCGCTTCAGCGCGGCGCAGAAGACCCCGCCTGGCCGCAGCAAACCGGGCGAGCGACAGCCGTGCTTTACAGCGTGAAAACGGAGTTCGGCCTTGCCCCAGGCGACACGGCGTCCGGTGGACTTGAGGGCGCCGGTTGGCCAGGGTCCGGCGGCTAGACGTGGACGCGGGCGGGTTGAGAGGTGACGATCGGTCATTCATCAGGCTCCCCCGATTAAGTCTTATATTACGTTGGCATGAATATCTCATGAGTAAATGAGGCGTGTCAATCCCGAGTTGGGCAACAGCATTGTTGGCTCAGCGCCTCGCGTTTTCTCGTGTACCTTTTACATACCCTTCGTCTCGCCAGAGCCACCCGAGGAACCGCCCATTTCGGGTGTATACTGCTGGCGCTGAATTCAAGCCGATTCTCAAGGGTGGCAACATGCAGAAACTGAATTGGTGGAAAGCGGTCTGCGCCGCGTGTGTGTTTTGCGCGGCCGCGGCGCTTAACGGGCGCGCTCAAACCTATACGACCCTGGCGAATTTCGGCGGACCCAACGG
Source organism: Terriglobia bacterium (assembly GCA_036521995.1). Taxonomy (GTDB): domain Bacteria; phylum Acidobacteriota; class Terriglobia; order UBA7540; family UBA7540; genus Gp13-AA77. Next base: position 19,450 of record DATDGR010000188.1, read on the forward strand.
GATAAACCCGCTCTCGACCTTGGTGCAAGGCACCGACGGCAACTTCTACGGCACCACATTCGGCGGTGGGCCTACAGACATCGGCGGAGGCACCGTGTACAGGCTCACTCCCGGCGGAACGCTAACAACAATCTACCGCTTCTGCCCGAAATCGAAAGGCGGGTCAGACTGTCCTGATGGCTATGAACCCTGGGCTGGATTGGTGCTCGGCAGCGATGAGAGCCTCTACGGGACGACACTCGGGGGCGGCGCAAACGGCGATGGGGCAGTCTTCAAGATCACCCAAACGGGAGCATTGACCGTTCTGCACAGCTTTGCCGGTGCTGACGGCTTCGCACCTGCCGCCGCATTGGTTCAGGGCTCCGATGGAAATTTCTACGGCACCACGACCGGCGGGGGTGCGGGCAACTCCGGTACGGTTTTCAGGATCGCGCCCACCGGCGAACTTACAACGCTCCACAACTTCAACGGCCTCGACGGATATAACTCCCAAGCGCCTCTGATTCAGGGCACCGATGGGAATTTCTATGGCACAACGGTTAACGGCGGACTTGGTGGAGGATACTATTGCAGTAACTTCAGTTGTGGAACTGTATTTAAGATGACTCCCCAGGGAAGTCTGACGACCCTTCACCAGTTCTGCGCGGAACCCAACTGCAGCGATGGCGCTCTCCCCTCAGCCGGACTTGTGGAAGCGAGCAACGGGAGCTTTAGCGGCGCGACCGTTTCCGGTGGCGAATATTCGAATGACTGCGAGTTCGGGTGTGGCACCGTTTTCAAGATTTCCTCGGCCGGTGCGCTGACCACCCTGCACGACTGTAACATCGGGGATTGCGCCGACACCGTCTCGGCGTTGACGCTCGCGACGGACGGGAATTTCTACGACACGAGTGCAGCCGGTGGCGAACAAGGCACGATCTTCGAAGTGGCCCCTCCGGGCAGGGTTAACGATCTCTGGAATTTCGAGCCTGACTCGGCCTGCAACCCGCGCGCCGGTCTTCTTCAGGCTACCGACGGAACCTTTTACGGAACAACGACCGCCGGCAGCAACTTCAACCCCTATGGCTCAGCCTTCAGCTTTTCGGTTGGCCTCGGACCGTTCGTAACCACTCTCCCGACTTCGCGCGCGGTCGGTCAGCGCGTCGCGATCCTCGGCAACAATCTCACGGGCGCGACCAGCGTCACGTTCAATGGCGTTCCGGCCACCTTCAGCGTGCTTTTGGAAACCGAAATTTCAACCACAGTCCCCACCGGCGCCACTACGGGACCCGTCCAGGTGCTGACCCCGAGCGGCACGCTGACCAGCAACGTACCCTTCCGGGTGACGCAATGATTTCCAGCTTCAGTCCGGATCGTCAAGGATGGTTATCGGATTGGCGGCTGCCGGTTACCAGGCTTCGCGAGCGGCGTTAGTCACCCGTTCGTAACCGGCACACGCTCACTCCCAGGGAGTAAGCCTTGTAACTTATGCGCGACGAGCGCTTTGGCGGCCGACCGCAACTTTTTCCGCATCTAAGGTTTGATATAGGCTTAGAGCAGCAGGGGAGGTGTGTCTGGAAAGGAAGTGCGGGGCGATGTTCCAACAAAGAATGCGCTGTTCGGTGGAGCGGACCTTGTTGCTCATTCTGGGCTTGGCAATTCTCCTCGGGATGGCAGCCTGCAGCGGTGGCTCTTCGAGCTCAAGTTCTTCGGGTACCGGCGGGACGGGAGGAGGGGGCACCGGCGGCGGCACGGGAGGCGGCGGAACCGGGGGGGGCGGCACCGGTGGGAGTAACGTTGTGATAGGTAGCGCCTTTTTTGGTATGACAGCGGCGTTTTTCGAACAAGGCGCACCCTACGCCGGCAATTGGCCTACCGTGACCATCGGTACCTTGGCCAAGACGAACGGCACCCAATGGTCCGCTATTGAGAAAACGCCGGGCAACTACGATTGGACCAACCTGGATCACGTAATCCAGTTGGCGCAGGCCAACGGAGTGAACAGTATTATCTATACCTTCTATGGTGTTCCCAGCTTCTACAATGCTAACGATGCTCCTTGCCTTCAGACGGGATGCGGGGGGCCGCCTTCGGACATGTCAGCCTTCGCCAGCTTCGTCAGCGCTCTGGCGACCCGATACAAGGGACAGATTTCCTACTACGAGCTTTGGAACGAGGGCAACCGTTCGGGGTCGTGGAACGGCACCACGGCGCAGTTCGTGAGTCTTGGGCAGACCGCTTATCAGACCATCAAGGGAATCGACCCGAATGCGAAAGTGCTCTCTCCCTCGCCGGATATAGCGTCCACTTTTGCCAGCTTCATCCAGGGGTACCTGCAGAACGGCGGGTCTACCTATTCCGACGGCATCTCGTGGCACGGGTACCACTGCGCGGATTCCTCAGGCGTGACCTGCCTCCAGGGTACCGGTTGCGACAACAACGCCCTCGACTGCGCCGGGGCTCCGCTGATCAATCAGATCCAAGCCGTCAAGCAGGCGGCACAGGCGGCCGGTGTGGGCACCCTGCCTCTATACGACACGGAGGGCGGCTGGCAGCAGAACGAGGACCTGCCCAACCTTGACGACCAGGTAGCGTACATCTCGCGCTGGTATGTCATCCAGGCCAGTGAGGGTGTTGCCAGCGCTTCGTGGTACGGGTGGGGCGGCTCTCCTTCGGATCCGACGGCGTGGGGAACAATCTTCGACGCTTTCACCGGCCAGCCTACTCAGGCCGCAACCGCCTACCAGACAACCGAGATGTGGCTCAACGGTTCCACCATGAATGGCGCCTGCTCGGCGGACTCGAGCAATATCTGGACCTGCCCACTGACCTTCTCGAATGGCAACTCGGGGCTGGTGGTCTGGAACGGCAACGAGACCGACAGCAGCTACACGCCGGCGATCAAGTACGTGCAGTACGAAGACGTGCAGGGTGGCGCGCCGGTCGCGATCCCGTCCGGCAGTACGGTAACCATCCATGAGCGCCCGATCCTGCTGGAGACGGGGAGTCGCCCCTAGGGCGCGGCCTTGGCGGAGATTCCGGAGGTGGCCGCACTGGGCCGGGCGATCGAGCGCACGCTGATCTGAACCGTATCCGAGACGCGGATGAAAAGGGTGCTTGGGTTCTTCAGGCCCCAGCTTTGATACGGCACCACAAAATCGGTAGACACCGCCAGACCGTCGGGCTTGTGCTGAGCCTGCACGGTCACGGTCACCTCGTGGTCGCTACCGTGAATCCGAAAAGCTCCGTGCACCTTCACCTCAAAGTCACCCTGCGGCGGGACCGCGCCCTCGATGCGGTCGGGAACAAACACGATCTCGGGATAGGTCTGGCTCTCCAAAACGTCCTTCTTCACTTTGCGGTCACGCATTCCGGTACCGGTATCCTCGCTGGTCGAGTCCACCACCACCTGGCCGCTGGCCTTGCCCGTGGCCGGATCAAAGGTGATCGAACCGCGTGTGAGCTTGAAGGATCCATGAACAGCGTGAATCGTGTCGCTGGTTGTGAAGCTGATCTGGGTCTGCTGGGGATCGAGTGTGAGAGTCGTTTCCTGGGCGCGTAAGCCGGCGCTCAGACCGATAGCAGCCCACATCAGAACCGAGGCAGAAATCAATCGGGACTGCCGGCAGAGGACCGTGGTCACGGAATCGAGCCCTTGAGCATCTGAAAGGCCAGCGGCAGCATGCCTTGCCGGATGAACTCGGGCGCTCGCAGCGAGCCTACATGAGCTGCCACCATGCGCGCAAAGATGGCCGGATTCGCAGAAAGAGCGCGCAGCACCCGGGGACGCATGGCGGGGAACCTATCCAGAGAAAGCATGAGCGCCGTCATGAGCAGAGGCCGCCTGGCCAGGCGCCGGTGGGCACGCTGGTAAAGGGATAGATCTCCGGCCGCCAAAGCCGCAGCCAGCGCCTGCGCCTGTTGAAAGGACATGCTGAGCCCTTCCCCGCTAACGGCGTCCACGCCACCGGACGCGTCTCCAACCAGAGCGACGCGACCTTGATAGACCCGCTTCAGCACGAAGGATGCGGAGACCGCACCGCGCTCCGGCGTGGTCGCCTCAGCGCCCCGCAGGCGCGACTCCAGTTCGGGAAAGCGCGGCAGCACGTCCTCGAGACGCAGCTTCTCACTTCGCGAGATCAGGACCACGCACACTTCTTCCCGACTCACTGGAGTGAGATAAATCTGGCATCCGGAACCCCAGTACACCTCCACACAGTCCGTCCAAGGAAGAATTCGAAAATGCCGCCGGAATCCAAACCGAAATGAGTGCGTGCGACAGCGGTCCAGACCGGCCCAGCGCCGCACCAGTGAGCTGCCGCCGTCGGCCCCCACTATCCAGCTCGCGCGAACCAGGCGAGGCCCGAAAGAGACTCCCTCCGGATGAAGACCTGTGGCCGGCGCCCTCCAGAGAAAAGCCACCCCCGCTTCGGCTGCCCGCTCCAGAAGCAGCCGATGCAGCGCGATACGCCGCATGCCAAGGCCCCAGCCGCATGGAAAGCTGGCCTCGACGTCGGTCTGATGCTCCAGAAAGCGAATTCCCCGCAGCCGGAAGCCGCCGGTAGAATCGATTCGAACCCCGAGCTGCCGGATGGCTTCGACCCCATCCGGCATCAAGCCTTCGCCGCAGGCTTTATCGACGGGAGGTTCGGCGCCGTCAGCCACCGTCACGCGAAATCCCTTCTGACGCGCGGCAAGGCCGGCTGCCAGGCCTGCCGGCCCTCCACCAATAATCAGGATGTCCGTAGTGTCTGGCCTGGATCTCACCCTTTACCACCTTAAGAGAACGAGCTCGGAGCAAAATCCCGGACCCATCGCCGCTAAGAGGCCATAGGTTCCAGGGGCGGGGCGGCGGCGCATAAAAGCTTCGAGCACCAGCAACACCGATACCGACGAAAGATTCCCCACCCGCCGCAGGACATCCCAAGAGACGTCGAGGGCCTCCTTGGGCAGCTTCAGAGCGTTGGCCGTCGCTTCCAAAATCCGCGGACCGCCGTTGTGCAGCACCCAGCACCCGATGTCGCACTGCGAGAGGCCGCAATCCCCCAGGAATGACTCCACGTCCCCACCGAAGTGCTCTTCAATCAAGGCCGGCAGATTAGGCGAGAGAACGATTTGAAATCCCTTGGCGGTGATGTCCCAACCCATGATGTGCTCGGTGCCGGGATAAAACACCGAGCGGGTAGCCACGATTTGCGGACCCTCTGCCAGCCTTTCGGCTCCCGCCACAATCACGGCCGCGGCTCCGTCGCCGAACAGGCCGGCGGAGATCAGATTGGCCATGGAGATGTCGTCTTTCTGCAGGGTCAGGGTGCAAAGCTCCACGGCCAGAAGTGCGGCCACGTGGCCGGGGTACGCCTTAACGTAATCACCGGCCCGGGCCAGGCCGGCGGCGCCCGCCACGCAACCGAGGCCAAAGATTGGGATGCGTTTGATGTTCGCAGAGAAGCCCAGGCGGTTGGCGAGACGAGCGTCGAGCGACGGGCTGGCGATGCCGGTGACCGAGATCATAAAGATGGCGTTGATGTCTCCCGGGCCGAGGCCGGCGCCGGTGAGCGCCCGGCACAACGCCTGCTCGCCCACTTCCAAGGCATACTTCATCCAGGCGCCGTTCGCCTCCCCGAAGTCGTTCACCTGGTAGTAGACCTCGGGCGGCAGCGCAAGGTACCGGCCATCTACGGCGCAGTTCTTGTAAAGCCGGTCGAGCAACTGTGGGCTGTTGAGCCGGTCGCTCCAGAGGGCCTTCAGCTTGGCAGTGATCCATTCCTGCGAATAATAATGCTTCGGAAATGCACTCCCGACGCTCGCGATTCTCATAGGGTGCTGTTCGTGCCTGGGCCTCCTGCCTTATTGAATTCGAGCGAACTCTTTCTGATAAAGGTTGTTCTGGGGGAACTCCCGCGCCAGTTCCCCCAACAGCTCTTTTGCCTGCGTCCGATCGTGGTCCCGCATGGCCGCCACCGCCAGCAGCAGCCGCGCGAACGGCAGCAAATAATGACCCTTGGTAGCTGTCAACTGCAGCTTCTCGATCCCCTTTTCCTTGTTCGTTTGCGCCCCGTACAGCCGCAACACCCAGCGCACCGGCGCAGGACTCAATCCCAGCAGGTAGTTCTCCACGCCGACAGCGAGGTAGGCATCGTAACACTCCGGGTCGACCTTTAACAGCCGTTCTGCGAGAAGGCCCGCGTTTTTCATGTAGCTCAGCGAGGCCAGATCCCGCCTCTGGATCAGCGCCACATAGTCACCCCGCATACCGAGACCCAAAACCTTAGCGAAGAGCGCCCCGCTGTCCTGTGGCGAACGCTGCAAAACGGCGTCCGCCAGTTGATCGCTCCTGGCCAGGGCCTGCTCAAATTTCGCTTTGACTACCGGATCAGGGGCTCCGGTCCTGCGCCTCTCGAACTTCCCGTCATCGACAAAGAGGTCCGACTGCAAGACGCCCATCCGGTCAAATTCATCGAAGAGGTAGGCGGCAGCGTCTGAAGTGTAGCCGAAAGGGTCCTGGGGATGATCTCTCTCCCACTCCTGGAAAGTGCGGTGCGCATCCTCGAATTGCAGGTTGTACATCTGCCGGTAGCCCGCGTCGAGCGGCACCGAAGCCGGCAGGACCTCGCTCAGAGGCACCCAGGTCTGGGTCAAAGGGAACAGGAGAAGATGGACGAGCCAAAAACCCATGTCGAAACATGATGCCTAATTTGCCGGCGTTCTGCTCAAAAATTATTGAGCGAGACGGAGAATCTGCTTGTCACTGGCTTGTAATTTCTTCGTCACCCGCGACCGCCAACACCGACAAGCTTGCGGCTGCCAGCCAGCGCTCGGCCCGCCGAAACCCGCCTTGAATGCGCTCGTCAGATATTTGCCACGCGTCGAGCCAACCCAAGAGCTTCGGTCCAGAAACTGCTGGAGGTATGCATGAGCCGGACCACCTCCGCAACCTTAGACGCGAATTCCTCCAGTTGCGAGTCCTCAACCACCAGCGGGGGAGCTACCTTAAGCACCCTGAAGTTGTTTCCGCAGACTTGGGTGAGGATCCCGTGATCCTTAAACATCCTCATCACCAGCACCTGCCCGAACATGCCGGGATGAACTTTCATGAAGGCTTCGAAAGGAATCCGGAGCCGAAGCTGCTTGGGAGCCTGAAACTCAATCCCCGAGAGCAGGCCGCGCCCGCGAACCTCCTTCACCATTTCGTAGGGAGCCAAAACCTCACTCAGCTTCACTCGCAGGCTCGCACCGGCGGCGGCCGCTCGATCACCGAGGCGCTCGTCCTCCAACACCCGCAGAGTCTCGAGACCGGCCCGCATCGCCAGGCCGTTCTCGCTGTACGTGGAGGTATGGACGATGGCACGCCGCAGGGAGCTGTACACCGAGTCATAGATGGCGTCCGACATCAAAGTAGCCCCAACCGGAATCAAGCCGCCGCTCAGCGCCTTGGCCAGCACGACCATGTCCGGGTCGAGATCGAAATGCTGGAGGGCCAGGAAAGGACCGGTGCGGCACATCCCGGTCTGAACCTCATCGAGAACGAAGAGAGTGCCATGACGGCGGCAGAGCGCCTGGGCGGCCTGGAGATACTCCGGGGGCGGAAGACGGATTCCGGCCTCCGCCTGAATGGGCTCCACCATGAAGGCCGCGATTTTGCGGGTGCGCAGCTTCCACTCGAGCGGCTCCAGGTTGCCGAACGGAACCGCCTCAGTCTCGGGCAGGAGGGGGCCAAAGCCTTCGCGCCAGAAGGCGTCTGACATCAAGGAGAGTGATCCGCAGGTGAGCCCGTGAAAGGCGTTTTCGGCATAAAGAAGCCCGGCGCGCCCCGTGTGGGCGCGCGCAAACTTGATGGCGGCTTCCACCCCTTCGCTCCCCGAGCTCGAAAAGAAGACCTTCCGCAGCCGCCCGCCCGCACGCGCGCAGAGTCGCGCCGCCAGTTCTCCGGCCAGCTCCGGAACATGGTCTTGCACCATGGCGGGGCCCTGACGGTCCAACTCCGCCTTCAGCGCCGCGACGATACGGGGATGGTTGTGACCGGTGTTATGAACGCAGTAGCCCGAAAGGAAATCAAGGATTCTGCCGCCTCCGGCGGTGAAGAGCTCCGCTCCGATGCACCTTTCGTAGCGGACGTTCATCTGCAGCAGATTCAACAAGCGGACCCACTGCGGGTTTACGTGATCCGCATAGGCCCCGCCGAGGTCTGGGGGCGCGACCGCTCTACCCATCAAGCCTCCATCCGGCTGAGAGGCGCTAGAACCAGATACAACAGGCTGGAACGATCACAGAGAGCTTACGACGCCGTACACGCGCAGCACGTTCGAGTGTTGCCGCCCCAAGGCCGAAACCAGAGCCGAGATGGGCCCGCGTTGACTTAAGAGCCTAGAAGCGTGGGCTATCCCCCGGCGAACTTTTCGACGCCGTCGGCCAGCGATCCCCTCGTGACACCCGTTGCCTGCCGGGGCTGTCCCCGGCGTAACCCTTGTGATGCCCTCGCCGGGACGGCGGGATGGCCAGGTCCGTCACCTGAACCTGAGTTCGGCAAAATCGAGCCTGCTCAGAACCGCGGCCTAGCACTAGACCAAGCCGAGCGCTCAATCAAGAAACTGGGAATAGCGTGCGGCGGTCGCGCCAAGCCGGAGGGCAGTCCGCCCACGCCTCACCCATTTCTCATTGACCGGTAGCTTCAAAAGCCGTTTTCGTATCAGATTGATTCTAAGCAACCTCCCAGGTTTGTTTGTAAGGCCACAGCGCCCTTACCGGTATCAAAGCCACCCTGTAGTACATCCAAGATTGCGTCTCCGCCCATCTCAAGGGTTGACAGCACCGAGAGTTTGGAAAATCCACTCCGGTTTAGCGCCATCTAATTGAAAACGTGAGCTTTAACAATTGTTACTTTGGCCCCGTCGAAAGTTTGCAAAAGGCCGGTCTTTACAACCAAGTGGTTGATATAAATAGAGAAATCTGCCTCAGATTTGACCGATCCGCGTCCCAGATGAGTGAGGAGGTTTTGGATATGCGCTATGAAGAGCTCCAACAAGCTCACGGGGAGGCTCCAGGCGACAACATGAGAGGCCAAAATTAACTTATTTCACAGCTACCATAGAGGAAAATCGCGCTGCTGTCAAGACCAGTCCTCACGGTGCCGTTCGGAAACCCGGACCCGGCATCAGGCCAGGGCCTGTCCGTGGAAGATCGCGTGACTAAATTTGGAAGGAGAGCGCCGGACTTGACCGGGTTCTGTCGACCTTCCGTCGTTGGTGATAGTTATCCGTGTATAATATTTCTGCTTAATATCGGTTACAGAAAGCTGCGGTTCTGCTGAAATTTCAGCGCGCCAAACGAAGCTCGGAACGCCGCTTTCCCCAGAACGCGTTTTTGCGTAGAATGCAAAGGCTATGAAAATCATGATCCTCTGTTCAGCGCTCCTCGCGGCTCCCCTTTTGCTAGGACTCGCGGGCGCGGGATCGCACTTTGACACCGTGGGCAGCATCGAGAAGACCGACCCCGCCTTCGACGCCATCGTGCCCGCCGCCGCCAAGATCGAGAAGCTCTTCACCTGCTGCACCTGGACCGAAGGACCTATCTGGGTCCACGGTCAATTGGCCGGCGGGCCGAGCTATCTGCTATTTGCGGACATTCCGGGCAATCGCATCATGCAGTGGTGGCCGGACGACCGGCTTACGGTCTTTCTGAAACCGAGCGGCTACCAGGGCAAAGAGCCTTTCACCGGACCCGAGTCGGGATCGAACGGCATGACGCTGGACCCGCACGGACGCCTGACCGTGGCCGGGCACGCGCGCCGCAATGTCTACCGGCTGGAAACGATGTCGGGAGACTCGAAGATCACCGTGCTTGCGGAACGCTACCAGGGTAAGCGGCTGAATAGTCCGAATGACCTGGTCTACAAGTCCGACGGGTCACTCTATTTCACTGACCCGCCGTACGGTTTGCAGACCCAGGGCGACTCCGACCCTCAAAAGGAGCTCGACTTCAACGGCGTCTTCCGCGTCCGGGACGCGGTGTCGCAGAAACCCGGCTCGGCGCCTGATCCCGGCAAGCTCGATCTCCTCATCAAAGACCTGACTCGGCCCAACGGCATCTGCTTCTCGCCGGACGAGAGAATTCTCTACATCGCCGTCTCCGACCCCCAACACAAGGTGTGGATGCGCTACGACGTGAAACCTGATGGCACGGTGGCGAACGGGAGGGTTTTCTACGATGCCACCCCGGCTCCCGGTGACGGAGGGCCCGACGGCATCAAGGTCGACGAAAAGGGTAACCTGTATGGCGCGGGTCCCGGTGGCGTGTGGGTTTTCTCGCCGGACGGGAAGCACCTGGGCACCTTCAAGATCCCCGAGAAGGTAGCCAACCTGAATTGGGGCGACGACGATGGCCGGACCCTCTATGTCACCGCCAGCAGCAGCGTCTACCGGGTGCGCCTGATGATTCCCGGCATCCGGCCGTGATGGGGCCGGAGCTTCGGTAGCTTCACCAGATCGTCTTCAGCAGGCCGCTCCGTCGCATCCCCTCGTCCCGGGTCACCAGTGGAAGGCCCTCGGCCCTCGCGGTGGCGCCGATAAGCCGGTCAGCGGGATCTCGTGGGTAGTCATCAGGAAACTGCGTGGCGAGCGCCGCGATCTCAGGGGTTAGAGGTTTGATGGTCACGCCCTCAACAAGCAGACGCACTGACGCTTCCAGCGTTCCATAGGCCTGGATCCGGCCCCGGGCGATCAAGGCCGCGAGCTCCCAGAGAGTAATGGCGGCCACCGCCAAGCCGTCCCCCGTGCGCGCCTTTTGGATGGCCGCAAGGGCGGGCCCGGATAACCGTCTGGGCTCGGCTACCGCCCAGACCAGAGCCTGGGTATCAAGCAGGATCACTTGAGGGCCTCCCAGCTCTCCGGAGGTTCGAGGGGCGACTCGATGTCGCCCACAATTTTCACCACACCCTCCAGGCGTCCGATAAAGTCGTCCTGCGCGGTGTCTACCGGAACCAGCTTTGCGACCGGCTGTCCCCTCTTCGTAATGACCACCACGTCCTTGGTGGCGCGCACCTCATCCATAATGGCGAGGCAGTGAGTTTTGAATTTTCCCGCAGGAATCTTCTTCATGGCCATCTCCTCATGTTCATGATCATATCATAACAACCATGGCTCGCCAAGACCTGAGGGAGGGCCGGGGCGCCCCAACCACCTACGGCAGTGATCGTGGTCCTTCTCGCCCAGGTTGTTCCGCAAAGGGGTAGCCCGCCCCACCGCGTGGTCCTTCGGCCAACCGGCTCTTTACCTAGCCTAGTGCTCCCGCTGGAGGCTGGACAGCCATCCGTCTCAGTGATAGAATAGTGGTTGAGAATGGCAAGGGTTGCGCCCTGAGGGGCTTTCACTCAACCTGAAACGCCAATTAATGATCAAGCTCAGGGTCTGTGGTGCGAAAAGAGATGGCCCGGATGCTCCCCAAAAAGGATGTTTTCGAGGAAACGAACCCGTCATGTTGTTGAAAATAAAGGGTCGACTTCAAAAGAGCGGCCAAAACGGACCCCTTATGAACCCCCTTATTGAGGCTGAAGTGACGTGACGGCCGTGGAGCTCTGCGATTTGTGCCAGGGAAATTAGAGAGGAACGGTTCCGAGTGAGCGAAGCAACCGAGGCAAGAGCGAAGATCACGAGCGCTGCGGAGTCTTATGACGCCGCCAGCATCAAGGTTTTGGGCGGCATCGAAGCGGTGCGCAAGCGGCCCGCTATGTATATCGGGTCCACCGGTGCCATGGGCTTACATCACCTGGTGTGGGAAGTGGTGGACAATTCCGTCGACGAGGCGCTGGCCGGCTATTGCGACAAGATTCAGGTGACCGTCCACACGGACAATTCCGTGACGGTCATCGACAACGGCCGCGGGATTCCTGTCGACATACACAAGGAAGAGGGGCGGTCGGCGGCTGAAGTCGTTATGACCGTTCTCCACGCGGGCGGCAAGTTTGACACCAAGAGCTACAAGGTGTCCGGCGGGTTGCACGGGGTGGGTGTTTCGGTAGTGAATGCGCTTTCGGAGTGGCTTGATCTCGAGATCTGGCGCGAGAGCGGCAAGGACTCCACGCGTTACACTTGGGAGCAGGAGTACGAACGCGGTGAGCCTAAGGCTCCACTGAAGAAAGCCGGCAAGACGGAAAAGCGCGGCACCAAGATCACCTTTCTGCCCGACGCCCAGATTTTTGATTCCATCGAGTTTCACTATGACACGCTGGCCCAGCGGTTGCGCGAGATCGCTTTCCTGAACAAGGGTCTGACGATCACCCTCAAGGACGAGCGCAGCGACCGGCAGGCCGACTTTCACTACACGGGCGGCATCGCGGAGTTCATCAAGCACCTCAACAAGAACAAGGAGGTGCTGCATACGAGCCCCGTCTATGGCGAAGCCGAGCGCGAGGGAACCACCATGGAGTTTGCCCTCCAATACAACGACGGCTACGCCGAGACCGTCTTCAGCTTCGCCAACAACATCAACACCGTGGACGGAGGCACGCACCTTTCCGGCTTCCGCTCCGCGCTCACTCGAGCCATCAACCAGTTCGGGCAGAATCAGAGCCTCTTCAAGGACATGAAGGAGAACCTGCAGGGCGAGGACGTGCGCGAGGGCCTGGTGGCGGTGATCAGCGTGAAGCTGCCGCAGCCTCAGTTTGAGGGCCAGACCAAAGGCAAGCTCAACAGTGACATCCAGTCCACCGTGGCCAGCTTCGTCTACGAAAAGCTGATGGAGAACTTCGAGAAGAATCCCACCATGGGCCGGAAGATCTGCGCCAAGGCCATCGACGCGGCGCGGGCCCGGGAAGCCGCGCGTAAGGCGCGGGAGCTCACCCGCCGCAAGGGCGCGCTGGATTCGGGAGGTCTGCCAGGCAAGCTGGCGGATTGCCAGGAGCGTGATCCCGAGCGCTGCGAGCTGTTTCTGGTGGAGGGCGACTCGGCCGGCGGCTCCGCCAAGCAGGGACGCGACCGCCGCTATCAGGCCATTCTGCCGCTGCGGGGCAAGATTCTGAACGTGGAGAAGGCGCGTTTCGACAAGATGTTGGGGCACGAGGAGATCCGTGCCCTCATCACCGCCCTTGGGACCGGTATCGGCAAGGACGACTTTGACGCCGCCAAGCTGCGCTACGGTAAGGTGATCATCATGACCGACGCGGACGTGGACGGCTCGCACATCCGCACCTTGCTGCTCACGTTTTTTTACCGCCAGATGCCCGAACTGGTGGAGCGCGGTCACGTCTTCATTGCGCAACCGCCGCTCTACCTCATCAAGAAGGGCAAGAGCCAGCGCTACATCACGGACGAAAAAGACTTCCGCCGGGAGATCATGCGCCGCGCCACCGAAGACCACGCCGTGGAGGCGGGCGACGACAGCAAAAAGGTGCGTCTCGAAGGCGGCGAGCTGACGAATTTCCTGATGTTTCTCGGTGAATACAACGATCTCTTTGACAAGTTCGAGAAGCGCCTGGGCGCCGGGCGCATCGTCGAGGCTTTGCTCCGGGCCGAAGTGGGCAAGAAGGCTGAGCTCGAAACCGAGGCTAAGCTGGAAGCGGTGGCGAGCGGCCTGAAGGCGCATGGCTTCAAGGCGTCGCTCAAGCTTGACGAGGAGCACAACCTTTACACCTTGACGGTTTCGAGCGCGACCCTGCCCGAGCGCGTCGTGGACTGGGAGCTGATCTCGAGCGCGGACTACCGGCGCCTGCTGGACCTGTACCGCCGGGTGCGCGACTACGACAAGCCGCCCTTCTCACTTTCCACCAACGGCACCCAGCTCGCTATCGCCGACCGCCGGGACCTGCTCGAGCATGTGATGAACATGGGCAAAAAGCTCCTGACCGTGCAGCGCTTCAAAGGCCTGGGCGAGATGAATCCGACCCAGCTCTGGCAGACCACCATGGACGCTGAGCAGCGCACGCTCTTGCAGGTGCGCATTGAAGACCAGGTGGAGGCCGACTCGATCTTTACGGTGCTCATGGGCGACGTGGTCGAACCGAGGCGGCAGTTTATTGAAGACAACGCGCTGGATGTGAAGAACTTGGACATCTAGTACCCGGCTTTCGGGTCCGGATGACAACCTTCTTTTGCGGGTGTAAGCTTTGGTAGCTCGGATGGTTCATGAACCGCATTCGGTCCTGGACGCACTGGCTTACGGCGCACCGGAGACGGGGCGCTTACTTGCGGCTGGCTTGCATAACGCTGAGATGCTGGGCTGGCGGACGAGGGCCTGGCGAGCCTTTGATCGAGCTCGGGAGCATAGCGCTGGAGCTGAGGACGGAGTTCGATCCGACCCGGCGTAAAGCCGCCCCTGATGAAAATCGAGGCTGAACTGCGAACCGCCCGTTTGGCGCTCCGCCGCTGGCGCGCTGAGGACCGCGAGCCCTTCGCCGCCCTCAACGCGGACCCGGTCGTGATGGAGCATTTCCCCGCCCTGCTGTCCGGCGCGGAGAGCGACGCCGGGGTTGAACGGATCGATGCTCACTTCCGTCGCCACGGCTTCGGGCTATGGGCCGTCGAGATCCCCAACGTCACGCCGTTCGCAGGCTTTATCGGCTTGTCGATTCCCTTGTTTCAGGCGCATTTCACGCCCTGCGTCGAGGTCGGCTGGCGGCTGGCTCGGGATTACTGGGGAAAGGGCTATGCTGCAGAAGGCGCGCGCGCGGCTCTAGGTTTTGGCTTTGAGCGCCTGGGCCTGAATGAGATTGTCTCCTTCACGGTTCCGGCCAACATGCGTTCGCGAGGCGTGATGGAGCGAATCGGAATGCACCACATGCTGTCTGACAATTTTGATCACCCGTTACTGGCGGAAGGGAATCCGTTGCGGCGGCATGTGCTCTACCGGATTAAGCGGGTGGAATGGGCGCCTTGAGTCAACTTGACGAGCACTCCCACCGCTGGGGAGCGCTCGGGTTCCAGGTTAGATCAGCTCTCCGGCGATAAAGTCATCCACGCTCTCACGGCGGCGGATCAATCGCGCTTCGCCTCCTTCCACCAGGACCTCCGGGGGGCGTTGACGGCTGTTGTAGTTTGAGGCCAGCACGTAGCCGTAAGCGCCAGCGTCCAGTACGGCTAGAAGGTCGCCGGGCCTGAGTTCCGGCAAATCCCGGCCCCGAGCCAGGAAATCGCCGGTCTCGCACAGTGGTCCGACGACATCAGCCGGTCGCGACGGCCCTCCGCTCCGCTCGAGGGGCAGGATCTCATGGTAGGACCCGTAAAGCGCGGGTCGCAAAAGGTCGTTCATTCCGCCGTCGACCACGATGAAGCGCTTCTCCTGGTTCTCCTTGACATAAAGGACGCGCGTCAGCAGAACGCCGGCGCTGCCCACCACGGAACGCCCGGGTTCGAGGATCAGGCGAAAGCCGCTGCGGCGGAATCGCGATCCTAGCGCCGCGAAAAGATGCTCAAAGTCGAAAGACGGCTCGTCGTTATAAGGGATTCCAAATCCACCACCAAGGTCGAGGAACTCGGTGCGAATACGCTCCGACCGCAACGTAACCGCCAGCTCGAGCACCTCGTCCGCGGCACGTAAGAAGGGCTCCAGGTCGAGAATCTGGGAGCCAATGTGACAAGCCACGCCTCGCACCTCGAGGTATGAGGATGCCGCCGCCCGCCGGTAAAGGGCCACGGCCTCGGCCTTCGGAACCCCGAACTTGTGGATCGTGCGGCCGGTCGAGATGTAAGGATGGGTGTCCGCTTCGACGTCGGGATTGATGCGGATCGAGACTGGCGCGCGCCGCGCGCCGCGGTGGCGCGCCCGGCTCTCAATCAGTTCGAGCTCGCCGGCGGACTCGACGTTCAGCATGAGGATGCCGGCGTCAAGCGCGGCGTCGATCTCCTCGCTCGTCTTACCGACTCCCGAGAACACCACGCGTTCCGGGGCGGCTCCGGCGCGCCGCACTCGGACCAGCTCGCCACCCGACACGATGTCGAAGCCGGAACCGGCCTCCGCCAGAAGCTTTAGGATCGCCAGACTGGAATTGGCCTTGACGGAGTAGCAGGCCAATCCATCGATCGGTTGCAGCGACTGAGCTAGCCGGTGGAAATTCGCCAGGATCGCGCCCCCGCCATAGGTATAGACGGGCGTGCCGAACCGCTCCGCGATCCGAGCCAGGGGAACGTCCTCACAGGTGAGCTGGTCGCGAACGTATCGAAAGACGCCCCGGCTGGATTCAGGCGACGGCTTGCCCGCCGAAACGGATTCCATACCGGGATGGTTGGTGGCCGATTGACGGTTGCTCATGTTGACTCAGTTCAGAAGCGGAGCGTAAACCCGGCCAGACCAAGGCCCCTTTGACAGCTCAGCGAGAGCGGACGAGCATGAGAGTCTGATCGTCGCGCGGCGGCTGGCCGCGCTCGAAGCGCGCGATCTCGGAAAAGACGCGGTCGATGATCTCGGCCAGCGGCCGGCGAGCGTTTTCCCGCAGCAGATTCTCCAAACGCCGCATCCCGAACTCGACGTCTGAGCTGGCGGCCTCCACCAGACCGTCGGAGAACAATGCCAGAAGGTCTCCCTTCTCAAAGGTGACGGAGGTCTCCTGATAAGCCGTGTTTTCAAGGAGGCCCAAAGGAACGCCCTCGGCTCGAATCGAGTGACTGCGCCCGCGCCGCAGCAGGATGGGCAAAGGCATTCCGGAGTTGGCGAGCTTCAACTGCCGGCTCTTGAGGTCCCAGACGGCGTAGGCGAGGGTGATGAAGTGCCCCTCGATCTTGCGCTCCAGCAGCATCACGTTCAACCGGCGCAGCATCTCAGGGGGAGTCAAGTGGCGGGGCGCCAGACTCCGCAGGATGCCGCTCACCATGGCGCCATAGAGTGCGGCCGGCGAGCCCTTGCCGCTGACATCGCCGATGACGAGCACGTGCCGGTCCTTGCCGTAATCAAGAAAATCATAGAGATCACCCCCCAGCTCCCGCGCCGGCTGGAAGCGCACCAGAACGTCGAGGCCCGGGATGGCCGGCGAGAGGCCCGGCATCAAGTGGAGCTGGATCTCTCGGGCGCGCACCAGATCCCGCTCAAGCAGCGCCTCACTGCGGACGACGCGCTCATAGAGACGCGCATTCTCGATGGCGACGGCGATCTGCGGCGCGAGTGTGGAGAAGATCCGCACATGCTCTTCGGTGAAGTAGCCCACGCGCGGGCTTTCGAGGTCCACCACGCCGATCACCCGGTCGCGGTAGATGAGCGGCACGGCCAGTTCCGAGCGAGTCTCAGGGTTGGCGGCGATGTAGCGGGGGTCCTGGCGGACGTCGGGCACCACCAGGGTCTGCCGCGTGCTCCCCGCAGCGCCCACAATGCCTTGGCCGAAAGGCACGGAAGGTTTCTCAGGCATGCGCTCGTCCTGCTTGATTGAGATTACGGTGCCGTAAGTTCGGGTGCGATCATCCGCCAGCAGGATGCCGAAGCGGTGGTAGTCAATCAGGCGTTTGGTGAGCTGGCCGATCCTCCGCAACAGCTCGTTCAGCACCAGTACCGAGCTCAACTCCCGGCTGATTTCGTTCAGGAGGTGCAGGGTGCGGGCCTGTCGGACGGAGCGCCGGTAAAGGCGCGCGTTCTCGATGGCGGTGGCGATCCGGCCCCCTAGCAGCTCCAGCAGGCTCTGGTGCCGCTCGGTGAAGAAATCGGTCCAGGGCGCTTCCAGGTCGAGGACGCCGATCACCTTTCCCTTGGCGACGAGGGGAACGGCGAGCTCAGAGCGGATGGCCGGTAGCGACGCGATGTAGGCTGGATTCTGCCGTACATCGTTCACCAGCAAGGAGCGCCCCTCGGCGGCAACGCGGCCCACAATGCCCTCACCCACCTTGATGCGCAGACCTCGGACGGCCTCTTGCGGGTGACCGATGTGGAAATGGATGCTGAGCTCCCGGGTCTTGTCGTTGAGGAGAAGAATAGCGAACACTTCGTAGTCCACGGCGCGCTTGATGAGCTCAGCGACGCGGCGGAGAAGCTCATCCAGATCGAGGGTGGAATTAAGCCGCTCGCTGGCTTCGAGGAGCAGGCTCAAGAGCTCTGTCACTTCCAGAGGGCGGGCAGTCGTTGTGGCGGTTTCGGGCATGGAGTGAGCAATTATTGTACCATAGCCCCTCGGGCGCACTTCGCGGCCTGTGCCGCCCTGGGGAAGCTCCGGGGCGCTCTCGTGACCCGCTGTCTAGCCTAGTTCGTAGCTGAGGCGCCAAGCAGGATCGGGAAGGGCGATGCTCATTCTGGCCTTCGACACCACCCATCCCGACGGCGGAGCCGGGCTGTATCGCGACACTGAGAGCCTGGGCGAGGTGCGCGCCCGGGGCAAGGTGAATTACTCCGTCGCGCTTTTCGAGATGGTGGACCAGCTGCTTGCGGATGCGGGCTTGCGCCTGGCCGACGTGGAACTTTTTGCCGCCGCCACCGGGCCGGGCTCCTTCACGGGTATCCGCGTGGGACTGGCCGCGGCTCAGGGCTGGACCAAGGGTGTCGGCCGCCCAGTGCGCGGGGTCTCGGTACTCGAAGCCATGGTGGAGGCAGCCCAGCCTCAGGGACGCTCCGTGGTGCCGCTCCTCGATGCCCGCCGGGGGGAGTTCTACCTCGGAGTCTTTCGCCAAAACGTGCCTCCCGACGCCGGATCGCGGGGACGCGAATTTCTGCTTTCAGGCGAGGGTCTAGTTCTCGGGGCCGCGCGCATCGCCGCTCTAGCGGATGAATTGATCGGCCATGGCGAGCCGGGCGTGGAATTTATCGCTCGTGAGGGGGATCAAACGGTGCTGGAACTCGCCAGCCACCTTCCTGCCACGCTCAAGTGGACGATGGCTCCCTCCTTCCAAGCCGCCGCCATAGCTCGGGTAGCCCTGCGGGCGGCTCGAGACGGGCGGCTCCAGCAACCTGAGGAGCTCGATGCCTGGTACATCCGGCGGTCCGATGCCGAACTCAACTGGAGAGAGTGACAGGAGACCGGCGACGATTATCATCCGTGAACTCACGCCGATCGATCTCCCGGCCATTCTCGAAATCCAGCAGGCCGCACGGGAGGTTGCGCACTGGGCGGCAGAAGACTATGGATCGCTCACTCGGGAGCCTGGCGGGCTTGTCTTGGTGGCTGCGTCCAATCACGCCCGCGCCACCCTTGGAGCGACGGTCGGATTCGCCGCCGCTCGAGCCATCGGCGCGGAGGCGGAGCTGCAGAACCTCGCCGTGCGGACTGAATATCGGCGTCACGGCGTGGCGCGCAGCCTCGTCGAAGACCTGCACCGGCGGCTGGCTGCGGCCGGAGTCGAGCGAGTCTGCCTCGAAGTGCGGGTATCGAACTTGCCGGCCCGGAGTCTCTATCGCTCTTTCGATTACACCGAATGCGGGTTGCGCCGCAGTTACTACGCCAGTGACGGTGAAGACGCTCTGGTCCTTGAGCTGCGACTTAAGCGCGGCGCCCAGCCACCAGCGTCGGCGCCCACCGCGATGAGCGGCGATTGATCGCCTCGGCCACAAGAAATCACACCGAGGAAAAAACCCATAGGTCGGTATTGCGCCTGCTAGAACGCCGCCCTTTGCCAGGAGTATTTTCATGAAGAGGAGCACGCTGTGGGAACCCGTGATGCTTGCCGGAATCCTGTGGATCGCCATCGTGCCTGCGACGGCACGCACGCAAAAGCCTCGAATCCCCGTCATCCTCGACACGGACATCGGCACCGACATTGACGATGCTTTCGCGCTGGCCCTCATCGTCAGCAGCCCGGAGCTGGAGCTTCTCGGTGTCACCACCGTCTCCGGCGATACCCAGGCGCGAGCACGTCTGGCGGCCAAGCTCTTATGGGAAGCTGGTGGGAACTGGCGCAAGGTTGCGGTGTATGCGGGTGAGCCCGGTAGCCCTCAGCCGATCGATCAAACCCGGTGGGCCAAGGGGTTTACCAGCCCGGTCTTGCACTCGACAGGAGCGGTTGATTTCCTGAGGACCGAAATCGACCGGCGTCCCGGAAAGGTGACGATCATCGCCATAGGCGAACTCACGAATATCGCTGCTTTACTGAAGTCTGACCCTTCGATCGCGAGGAGGATACGACGCATTGCCTTGATGGGCGGATCCATCACACGTGGTTATGCTCCGGGTTCGAAGCCTGACGCGGAATGGAACATCAAGTCCAACCCAGCGGCGGCGCAAGCTGTATTCTCATCCAAGGCGCCGATCCTCATGGCGCCCCTGGATGTCACGGCTATGCTGCAACTTGACGCCGCCGGGCGAAGCCGAGTCTTCACCCATCTTTCCCCATTGACCGACGCCTTGTCGGTCCTGTACTACCTGTGGGGCAAGGAGACCCCGACGTTGTATGACCCTATGGCGGTAGCGATGCTTCTCGACCCCAAGATTTGCGAGACGCAACAACTCGCTATCGCGGTCGACGCTGAGGGATTTACTCGGGTTGTCGAAGGCAAGCCTGCCAATGCGACGGTGGGCCTGCACACGGATCCCGCGCTATTCTTTGAGTTTTATCTGAACCGCGTAGCCCCTTAGCGGCGTTGTCCCGGTTCAATTCACGATCACGGTCACCTGTGCGGTGTGGGTCGTGCTGCCGCTAACCGCGGTCACGGTGACGTTGCCGGTTTCTGAAGTCGCGCTGGTGGTGGTGGTAGTGCTTGTGTTTCCGCCCCCCCCGCAACTGACACCGGCGGCCAGCAGGCACACGATCACGAACGCCAGCCATACCCCCCGGGGTACTACCCTCGCAAGAGGCAAAGGTGATTTGCCGACGCGAAGCCTAGCCCAGCCAAGAAGCAGGCCGCAGGTCAAGAGCCCCAAGGCTTGCAGCCACCTGAAGCTGGGGAATCTCATGCCACCCAGAACTTGGGCGCTGGTTGAAGCTGCCACGCTAAGCGTGGTGGTGCCGCTGGTCATGAGTGTCGCCGGGCTGACGGAGCAGGTGACCCCGCTAAGAGCGGACCCTACGCTGCAGGTGAAGCTGACGGTGCCGGAGAAGGCGTTGTTGGGTACCACAGTTAAGGTGGCGCTGCCCGAGCCCCCTGAGGCGACGGTCAAGCTCGCGGGCGAAGATGAAACCGCAAAGTCCGGCGTGGTGCCCGTAATCGGCTTGACGGAGGACCACTTCGTGACCAGGTTGAAGGCATCCACGGAACCAAGCCCGCTCGCCTGGTCGTAGCCGGGGGCGGCGATAAAGCCGATCTGGCCGCCGTTGGGGCAATTGGGGGTTCCGGCCTGGCACGGCTCCTCGTTATTGCCGTTGGTGATGTCGTGAAAAGCGTCGCCCACTGCCGCGGCAAGCGGGTAAAGGATCTCGTTGATATTCCCCTGGGCCGAGCCGGTCTTCTGGTTGATCAGCGCCACGATACCCGAAAAGGTCGGGGGGCCGACCGAGGACCCACCCACCACGTCCAAGGTCTGGTCACTAGCCCGGAAGCCGCTGGTGCAGTCGGCCACGCCGGCATCCTGGTTCGTGTAATCCGAAGAACAGATCAGGTACGGGTCGTGAACGGGCGAGGCGTCGAGGGCAACATCAGGCACGTCACGAGCATCGTCATTGGGCACGCCGACGCCGGTCTGCCAGCTTGGCTTGGTGAAGAATATGCTCGCGCCACCACCTCCGGCAGCGAGTTCTCCTTGTTCGGCAGTATCGTTCCAGACCATTTCGGGAATATAGGAAAGCGCCGAGCCCTGGGTGGTGCTGTTATTGGTGGCGCTCCAGTAAGCGTTTCCTCCGGTCGCGGTGTCGTTATAAAACTCGGTGCCTCCGACACCCGTCACATTCGGAGCGCTGGCGGGAAAATCGACGGCGAGGCCACTCACGGCGATGTCTGACGGCGCTGCCGGATTGTTGTTGTCGCAGTCAGTTGCGCCGTCGTCCCCGCCCGCGCCCACGATGGTCATTCCCTGCGAATTGGCCTGCTGGAACTCGGTCTCCATGGCGCTCGCGTCCGCAGAGCCAACGTCTTGCTCGCAAGACCCGTAACTGATGCTCACCACGGGAGCCACATTGATGTCGATGGCGTAGGTTAACGAGTCGAAGGCGCCGTTGGCGGAGTCGCCCGCGTTCACGTAAATGATGCTGGCGTTTCTGGCCACCGCGCCTGACCACTCCAGATCAAGGTCGGCCTCAGTCAGATCGCCGGTGCTCGTAATAGAAACGTAGGCCGGAATGGTCACGACGGTAGGATCATTGGCAGGCAGGCCGGCAGCGCTTCGGAATTCTTCGATGTCGCTCAGTACAATGTCCGTCTGTCCCATGACCGCGATCTTCTCCCCGGCACCGGTGATTCCGGCGTTGTAAAGACTTTGGACATCGTAGATGGTGGCGAAGTCGGCCGGCGCCAGGTAGTAGTTTCCGGAAACGCTGGACGTAAATCGAGGGTTAGGGCTGGCGATCACCCTTCTTCGAATCAGCTGAGGTTTAGGCCGAAAGTTGCTAAGCGAACGAATGGCCAGCACCACCGGAGCCAACGCGGCCGGCAGCGAGGGTTCCGTGGCATTGGCGTAATGCGCCGCGCCGTTCATCACGTAGTGGTGGATGGAAGTGTGAAAGGATGCTTCGACCTGGTCCGCGTCGCCCGAAAAGGCGACCCAGGTGCGGCTCCGAGCTGTCTCGTCGATGCTGAATCCCATGTCCTGAAGCCAGGAGACTACCTTGGCGAGGTCGCTCGTGGTTAGGCCGAAGCGATCGGCGTATTGTTCCGGCGTAAGCCACCTGTGATAGCTCGATGACGTCGGATCCTGCTGCTGCTGGAGCAGCGTATCCAGGGCCGCCTGTTGGCCGGAGGTTAGTTTGAACTCCATCGTAATGTGTCGCAACTTGAAAGAACTCTCGACTGCACCCTGATCGTATTGCGCCTTCGCCAATGGACTCAGGTTATGATGAAGAGTGATAAGAGAATTGTTATCAATCGCTTGCAGGATTCGGTCCTGGGGCAACGCTTGAGCCAACGGAAGCTTTGTCAGAGCAAAGACCAGTACGCAGATGGCCACACATGTCAGGAAAATGACTACTTTCGATCGCATAGACCTCTTTCTACAATTTGAGTTGGTTTGGATCTTCCTCCTACCCTTTGTATTTGTCGCCCTGAGCCCTCAAAAGTTCCACGAAGTACGGAATGCCGCCATGGTAGGCCTGGCACACGAGACACCTCGAGCTTTGATTCCGCTATAATCGAAGGGTGATCACGAAATCGAAACCTGAGGAGCCGAATCTCATATGAAGCAGACCGTCATAGTGATCTTGGGTGCGCTCCTGAACGCCTCACTGGCGGTGGGAGCCGACGTTTCGAAGAAGCCCCACGGTGATCATTGGGCGATGGCGGGGCAACTGAGCGAGGCCTGCTCGTGCAGCGTGCCCTGCACCTGTAACTTCAACGAGGGACCTTCGCCCCGTCACTACTGCTGGTCGCTGTTCGCCCTCCACATCGAGCGCGGACACTACGGCAAGGTCACGCTCGACGGCCTGCATCTGGCGGGGGCGCATGGAAAGAAGGGCGACGTGTGGTACATCGACGAGCGGGCGAGCGCCGAACAGGCGGCAGCCTTGCGCGCCATCACCTTGGACCTGAATGACACCCGCAAACGCGCAACCTATTGGGAGGTTGCCGAAATCCGCCAGGTGGTGGGCGAAAAGAGCCAGCATTTGGAAGTGGAAGGTCACGGCGGCTTCAAGGCCGACTACATCATCGGTATGGACGGGCAGACGCCTGTCGTGCTTGAGAACAACCCCTCCTGGAACATCCAGCACGGCGTCAAGGCCAAGGCCACTGAGCTGGAGTACCACGACCAGCACGGAAACAAGTACAAGTTCGCGGGCGTCAACTCCAACCAGGGCCGGTTCGACTGGACAGACCAGACCCCCAAGTACTTCTGAGGCGCCGGTGGGGATTCCGGGGGCGAAACGGCAAGAAAGATGTTTTTGAGGAAACGAACCCGTCATGTTGTTGAAACCAAAGGATCGGCCTTTTCAACAACGTGCAGAATGCAGGCGAGAAAGGACCTATTTGGGGGCAAGAGATCGCCAGAGTTGCAGGTTTTGGACGTGGCATTCTACGGGAAACGAAGCTGGATTCCCGCTTAACGCGGGAATGACCTTGCTTGGAACTAAATTGGAACTAAAGCGGTGGATTCTGACTGCTGGCTTGTGACTTCTGCTTTGCGAAAAGGCATGTTTTTGAGGAAACGAACCCGTCATGTTGTTGAAACCAAAGGTTCGGCCTTTCAGTGACATGTAAAAATGAAGTCGAGAAAGGGCCTGTCTTGGGGCAAGAGATCGCGGGAATTGCAGGTTTGGACGTCGCATTCTACAAGAAACGAGGCTGGATTCTCGCTCACCCGTGAATGACCTTGCTTGGAGCTCATTGGAGCTAAGCGGTGGATTCTGACTGCTGGCTTGTGACTTCTGCTTTGCGAAAAGGCATGTTTTTGAGGAAACGAACCCGTCATGTTGTTGAAAATAAAGGATGGGGTTGCTCGCCAGCCTCTGGCTTATGAGGGGAGAATTCGATGAGAGAAGCATTTATCGTTTCAATCGCCCGCACAGCAATCGGCAAAGCGCCCAAAGGGACCTTGCGCGCCACCCGACCCGACGACATGGCGGCGGCCGTGTTTCAGGAGATCCTGAAGCGGGTGCCCGGCCTCGATCCCAATGACGTTGAAGATGTCATCCTGGGCTGCGCCATGCCCGAAGCCGTCCAGGGCAACAACATGGCGCGGACGGTGTCCTTGCGGGCCGGCCTCCCGGTCGACTGCGCCGCCATGACGATCAACCGCTTCTGCTCCTCGGGCCTGCAATCGATCGCCCTGGCCTCGGAGCGCATCATGGCCGGATTCGCCGATTGTATCATCGCCGGGGGCGCCGAAAGCATGAGCCTGGTGCCGATGGGCGGCTATCACTTCTCACCCAATCCGTTCCTGATGGACACCTACCCGGACGCCTATCTCACGATGGGTCTGACCGCGGAGAATGTGGCCCGGAAATACGAAATCACGCGTGAGCAGGCGGACGCATTTTCGCTGCGCAGTCACCAGAGGGCGCTCGCGGCCATCGCCGGATGCAAATTTAAGGATGAAATTGTGCCCTTGGAAGTGACCGAGGTGAGCCTGAACGGCAAGAACAAGCCGCAGAAGCGCACCCTGACCTTTGCCGTCGACGAAGGCCCGCGCAAGGACACGTCTCTCGAAGCCCTGGCGAAGCTCAAGCCCGTCTTCCACGTGCTGGGCACGGTGACGGCCGGGAACGCCTCACAGACCAGCGACGGCGCCGCCGCCGCCGTGGTGATGTCCGGCGAGAAGGCCAGGCAGACGGGTGCCAAGCCGCTGGCGCGCTTCGTGGCCTTTGCAGCCGCCGGCACGCTGCCCGAAGAAATGGGCATCGGACCGGTGAACGCCATTCCCAAAGTCTTGAAGCTCGCGCGATTGAAGCTGGAAGACATCGAACTGATCGAGCTCAATGAGGCCTTCGCCGCCCAGGCCCTGGCTGTGATCAAGCTGGCGGGCCTTGACATCGAGAGGGTCAACGTGAACGGCGGCGCCGTGGCCCTGGGCCATCCGCTGGGGTGCACGGGCGCCAAGCTGACGGCCACCCTGCTCGGCGAAATGAAGCGTCGCAACTCCCGCTACGGCATGGTGACCATGTGCGTGGGCGGCGGCATGGGCGCGGCCGGGGTCTTTGAGAATCTGCAGTAGAATCGACCAGTGGAACGATAACCGGAAGGAACCGATGACAAACGTGTATCGGGGTTGCGATTTTCGACTCGCGGGTTTTGCCTTCGCTCGGGGTTGAGGACACATGGCCACAATGACTGCCACACCGAGGGCGCTGATCAAGGGCGGCAGCTTCCTTATTGAGGACCGCTCGCCCGAGGAGATCTTCACGCCTGAAGACCTCACCGATCAACATCGCCTCATCGCCCAGACGGCGCGCGAGTTTGCTGAGCAGGAAGTGATCCCGCACCTGGACGAAATGGAGGCCAAGCGGCCGGGCCTGCTGCGCGAGCTGTTGAAGAAAGCCGCCGAGGTCGGCCTCTGCGGAACCGACGTGCCGCAGAAGTACGGTGGACTGGAACTCGACAAGATTTCCTCCATCATCGTCTCGGAAGAGATGGCGCGCGACGGCGCCTGGGCGGCCACCCTTGGCTGCCAGGCGGGCATCGGAGTTTTGCCCATTGCCTTCTTCGGCACCGAGGCCCAGAAGGAAAAATACCTCCCCAAGCTTGCCAGGGCCGAATGGATCGGCGCCTATTGCTTGAGCGAGGCCACTTCGGCGTCCGACGCCATGAACGCCAAGACCCGGGCCGTGCTGAGCGCGGACGGATCCCACTACACCTTGAACGGCACCAAGCACTGGATCACGAACGGCGGCATCGCTGATGTCTACGTGGTGTTCGCCAAGGTGGACGGCGAGAAGTTCACAGCTTTCATCGTGGAGCGCGGCTTCGCTGGAGTCTCGCCCGGAGCGGAAGAGCACAAGATGGGAATCCGCGGCTCCTCCACAACCCCCCTGAGCCTGGAGGACGCTGCCGTGCCGGCGGAGAACGTGCTCGGGGAGGTCGGCAAAGGCCATCTGATCGCGTTCAACATTCTTAACATGGGCCGGCTGAAGCTCGGCGCCGGGTGCATCGGCGGCTCCAGGCACTTGTTCGCCGAGGCCGTCCAGTGGGCCAAGGAACGCCAGGCGTTCGGACACCCGATCGCTGACTTCGGCCTGATCAAAGAGAAGCTCGGTGAGATGGCGGTGCGCATCTATGCCGCCGAGAGCCTGTGTTATCGCACCGGCGGCTTGATCGACCGATTCATCGAGGATCTCCTGGAAGGCGTGGATCAGGGCGCGGCCGAGGCTGGCAAGCGGATCGTGAAGGCGCTCGAACAGTACGCCGTCGAATGCTCCGTCGTCAAAGTTGTCGGCACGGAGCTTCTGGACTTTGTCAGCGACGAGACCGTCCAGATTTACGGCGGCTACGGCTTCTCGAGCGACTATCTGGTTGAGAGGACTTACCGGGACCAGCGTGTGAACCGGATCTTTGAAGGCACCAATGAGATCAACCGTCTGCTGATCACCGATATGCTCATGAAGCGGTCGATGAAAGGCGAGCTCGGCTTGATTCCCGCTGCCCAGCGCCTGATGGATGAAGTCCTGGGCGCCCCGGCGTTTGAAGACGCGTCCGAAGACGGGTTACTCGCCGCCGAGGCCCAACTAGTGGCGGGCGCAAAGAAGGTGGTGCTGCTGGTGGCCGGGGGTGCGGTTCAGAAATACCTGCAGGCTCTCGCCGGCGAACAGGAGATTGTGGAGGTCCTCAG
This sequence comes from Terriglobia bacterium, assembly GCA_036521995.1. Lineage (GTDB taxonomy): Bacteria > Acidobacteriota > Terriglobia > UBA7540 > UBA7540 > Gp13-AA77. Next base: position 46,664 of record DATDGR010000188.1, read on the forward strand.
CAATCTGGTGATGGACGTTTACGGCATGGAGAGCGCACTGCTCCGGACTCTGAAGAAGGCCGGCGCCACTTCCGGAGCCGCCTGTGGGGTTGAGATAGCCGCCACCCGGGCGTTTACTTACGAGGCGGCAGACCGCATGGAAACCGAAGCGCGGCGGGCGTTGGCGCGAATCAGCCAGGGAGACGAGCTGCGCACCCAACTGGCCGTGCTGCGGCGCTTTCTGCGCCGCCATCCGCCCGACACCATCGAGCTGCGGCGGCGGGTTGCCGACCGGGCCATCGAGCTGGGGCGGTATCCCTTTTCGAAGCCTAGCTAGGTAGGCTACTTGAGGCCCTTGAGCGCCCGCTGGGCGCCGTCCAGATCGGATACACCGAACACCAGGTCGGCTCGCCGGGATTTCTCGGCCACGGCGCCGTAACCGTACTCGATGTTGATGGCCGCCTGGCCGAGTCGGGCCCCGATCTCCGCCAGTGTGCCCGGCTTGTCCGCCACACTTACGCGCAGGACCTCTTCTTCCGTGATCCGTAGGCCGAGATCCTGCAGAACCTTTTTGGCCTTGGCGTGCTGGTTCACTTGCAGGCGCAAGGGGCAGTCGCCCGGCTGGCTTCCGCAGGTGAACGCGGTGATGTTGACTCGGGCGTCGCCCAGAGCTCTTGCGATCCGGCCGAGTTGCGCCGGTGTGCTCTCGGTCCACACCGTAAGCTGCTTGGCTTTTGCCATGGACCTCCCTTTCGCCGCCGGAATTCACGGCGGGCAGCCAAGAGGCTGCGGTCCTATGATAGCAACACCGCGCCCCTTCCGCTCCTGGGACAAGCAGCCCGAGAGTGCGCCTGGAGCAGGCCGGCCCGCGTGAAGAAGCTGGTCGATTGGCTCAGCCGGCACATTCAGCATTAGAGAGGAGATTGCATGCACAACAGACGTACTCGGTTCACGTTCTGCACCGGTCTGGTGCTGGGCCTCGCCGCAGCGGCCGGAACCTACGCGCAGGACACGCCCCAGGCACTGGCTCAGAAAGCGTCCGAAGAATGGCTGGCGCTCGTCGACGCCGGAAAATACGGTGAGAGTTGGGATGCGGCGGCTCAGGCGTTCCAGAAGGCGGTCAGCCGCAAGGACTGGGAGAGCAAAGTGAAAGCCGCCCGTGCACCTCTCGGAAAGGTGGTGTCGCGCAAGCTTACGAAATCCGATTTGATGAAGAATCCACCCAACGCTCCGCCGGGCGAGTACGTCGGCCTGCAATACCAGAGCTCGTTCGAGCACCTGAAGTCAGCGGGCGAGACCGTGGTCCCGATACTCGGCCAGGACGGAAAATGGAGAGTGTCACACTACAACATCCGGAAGGGGTCTTGAAGCCAGCCTTGCGTCAGGGCGCGAAGCCGCGTCACTTCAGGATGACGTTGCCCAGGAAGCCACGATTCTCGCTGTTGGAATCGCGCACGTGGACGCTGACGCGGTAGGTGTCCGCTGGAAGCTTAACGGTTTTGTCGAGACGAACCACCTCACGCGGGTCGACCTGCTGAAGGGTCTCGGTACCGATGACCTGGCCAATGGCGTTGTAGAACTGGGCCTCGAGCGTTCCGCGCTCGAACACACCGAAGATGCCGCGCAGCGTCACCTGGCTCCCTTCAACCGAGGCGGTGAGAGGCTCGCTGACGGCTCCAGCCCAAACGGCCTCATGCACTGGAATCGGGACGCTGGTCGGTGACCAGTAGACGGTGAATTCGTACTGCTCGCCGGGATCGAGCCTGGCGAGAGGGCTCAGCACCTCGGATTCGAGAAAAAACGGTGTCTTCCTGCGATCGTCAGCCAGCGTCTGGTCGAAAGGTCCGCGGGACACGGTGCCTGGGCCGTCGTTCCAGGCTTCCACCGAGGCATGGTCGGGGTATTCGCGCTCCGGGAAAGAGTCGAAGTTCTCAACCAGACCGATGTTCTTCTGGCCGTTGACCACGGCCATCCAGCCAGCGCTCGAATCCACCCCGACCTTGCCAACGCGGTACAGGTAGTGAATCCGGAGCAATCGTCCGTTGTCTACCACGTCGTAACTGGGGTGACGGACGTCGCCATAGAGATTCGTGAAACCTCGCAGGTACGCGCTCTTCGAATTGATGGGCACATACATGTAAAGCTCGGGGTTGGGCTTCGAAGCGTCCTGCGAATCAGCGGCGTCGTTCTGGATCAGGTGCCAGATGCCCCATCGAATCTGCCGCCGGCTGACGTTTCGCATCACCTGCTCCACCTTGACGCGCGTGGTCGCGGCGTAGACGTGGAAGGTGCGCTCGAACTGCACGCCGGTGCGTGGGTCGCGTGGGCTGCTCACGCGCACTGCGACTTCGGCCGGAGTCTCGGTGACGACTGCGAAATCGAACCTGCTGCCGTCGAGAATGTAGTACGGAATGCTGGGCCACTCGTCGTCGCTTGACCAGCCTTCGGGCGCCGGCCACACCTTGTCTCCCCCGTAGTTGGCCCAGCCGGCCGACGGATTGTTCTGGCTCTCGGGCACCACCTTCCCGGCGAAGTCGGGGTTTACAAAGAAGAATTCCTTCTCGCCAAGCTGAAGCTGGATAGCGCGGCCGCCGATCTGCGGTGCGATGTAGAGACTGATGATGCCGTTGGTGAGACGATAGACGTCCCAACCTCGATACTGTGTCTTTTCGATCCTGGCTTGAGATTCGGCGGCAGGCGGAATCGCCGCCCCGCCGGCGGTTCCCGCCGCGCACCCAAGCAGGCACCAGCCAAGGCACCAAATAAAGCAAAGGACCACCCGCTGGGCCCGTCGCGCTGCGGATGACAGCACCATGCTGGTCACCTTACCCCTTCCGCCGATCAGCTTGCCGACTCGGCAACCGCCGCGAGTTGGTGGGATAGCTTCCGCACGGCCGGATACAGTTGCCGGTACACCTGGTACTGTCGGTCATAAAGGCGGGCGTGTCCCGCATGAGGCAGCACCTGCTCGCGCACCTGGATGGCCTCGCGCGCCGCCTCTTCCACGGACGTGTACACTTCGCTCGAGACCCCGGCCAGCAACGCCGCGCCAAAGGCAGATCCCTCGGCTTCGCGAAGCGACACCACTTCGCGGCCGAAAATGTCGGCTTGGATCTGGCGCCATAGAAAACTCCGCGATCCGCCGCCCGAGGCGCGAATCTCACGCACCGGAATCTTGAGTTCGTCGAAGATTTCGAGTGAATCGCGCAGGCTGAAAGCCACTCCTTCCAGAATCGACCGGATGAGGTGAGCGCGGGAGTGTCCGGCCGTGAGGCCGAACCACATGCCGCGCGCTTGCGGATCCAGGTGCGGGGTGCGCTCGCCCATCAGGTAGGGGAGGAACAGCAGCCCTGCCGAACCCGGGGGAGCCTTCTCCGCCTCGCGCAGGATCAGCTCATAAGGATCGGCTCCCACGCGCCCGGCATACCAGGCCTCGCTCGCGCCCAGTTCGTCGCGAAACCACCGCAGCGAGAGCCCTGCTCCCTGGGTCACACCCATCACGTGCCACTTGCCAGGCACCGCATGGCAGAACGTGTGGATGCGGCCTTGAGGGTCAAGCTTGGGCTCGTCCGTGTAACCGAAGATCACGCCCGAGGTCCCAAGCGTGGCTGAAGTCAGCCCCGGCAGGACGATCCCGTTGCCTACCGCGCTAGCGGCCTGGTCACCCGCGCCGGCCGCGACCGGCGTTCCGGCCTTCAGCCCCGTCAGGATGGCGGTATCGAGCGTAATGCGGCCCGTCACCTCAGTGGACTCATAAACCGCCGGAAGCAGGCGCTCGTCAATCTCAAGCGCCGCCAGAACCTGCTTGGACCACCTGCGCCCGGCGACATCAAACAGCAACGTGCCTGAGGCGTCTGAGACATCGCTAGCGAACTCGCCGGTCAGGCGGAGCCGCAAATAGTCTTTCGGTAGCAGGACGTGGGCGGTGCGCCCGTAGATGGCAGGCTCGTGCTCTCGCACCCACAGCAGCTTGGGCGCGCTGAAGCCGGTGAGAGCCGGGTTCAAAACCAGCCTGATCAGCCTTTCCGCGCCCACCTGCGACGTGATCCAGTCGCATTGCGACTGGCTCCGCTGATCGCACCAGATGAGGGCGGGCCGCAGCACCGCGCGGGCGCCATCCAGCAGCGCCACACCGTGCATCTGGCCGGACAGGCCGACGGCTGCGATCTCGCTGCCCTTCAGCCCGGTTCCGTCGAGGGCCGAACGGATGGCAAGCACCGTCGCCTGCCACCAATCCTCAGGATCCTGCTCCGCCCAGCCCGGCCTCGGCATTCGCATGGGCTGATGGGCGCCCACGGCGGAGCCCATCACGTGCCCATCCGGACGAACGATCACGGCGCGCGTGCCGGTGGTGCCGACGTCGATGCCCATCAAGTAAGGCATAGATTTGAGCCAGGAGCCGGCTGACCCTGGCACCTAGCTCCTACCACCTAATCCCTGCTCCTACGGCTTCTCCCATTTCCCCGACTTCGCCGATCGCTCCACGGCCTCGAGCACCGCCTGATTCTTCACCCCGTCGGTGAAATTCGGCGAAGGCAGGGTGTCTTTTTCGAGCGCCACCAGGAAGTCGTGCACGGCGTGGACGAAAGTGTGCTCGTAGCCGATGATGTGACCGGGAGGCCACCAGGCGCCGACGTAAGGGTGCACTCCCTCGGTGACGCTGATGTTTTTGAAGCCTTGTTCCTGCTGCGGGTCTTCGCGATCATAGAATTCAAGCTCGTCCATGCGCTCCAGGTTGAAGGCCACGCTGCCCTTGGTGCCGTAAATCTGGAAGGTGTTGTAGTTCTTCCGGCCGCCGCAGAAACGCGAGGACTCGAACACGCCCACGCTGCCGTTCGAGAAGCGGGCCAGGAAATTAGCGTCGTCGTCCACCGTGACCTTGCCCATGCCGGCGCCCGCCGACACGCGGCGCTGGCCCTTGTCTTCGCCCACCAGGGGCCGCTCCTTGATAAAGGTGGTCAATTGCCCGGTGACTGCAGTGAATTCGGCGTTCAAGTAACGAGCCAGGTCGATGGCGTGCGAGCCGATGTCGCCCAGCGCGCCGGCTCCGGTGAATTTCTTCTGCAGGCGCCAGACCAGAGGGAACTGGGGATCGATGATCCAATCCTGCAGGTAGGCGCCGTGATAGTGGCAGAGGGTTCCCAGGCGGCCTTCATCGATCAGCTTGCGCACCAGGGCCACGGCCGGGATCTTGCGGTAGTTGTGCATCAGCATGTGCTTGATGCCGGCTTTCTCGACCGCCCGCAGCATCTCTTTGGCGTCGGCCAGGGTGTTGGCCAGCGGCTTTTCGCAGATGATGTGCTTGCCGGCGGCCGCGGCGGCCATCGCCTGCTGGTGATGCAGGTAGCCGGGCGTGGAGATATCGATCACGTCGATATCCGACCGCTCGATCACCGTGCGCCAGTCGGTCTCCACCTCTTCCCAGCCGAGCTGCCGCGCCGCGGCCTCGGCCGCCTTACGGTCCCGCCCGCAGATCACCTTCATGCGGGGCGTGAACTTGCTGGGAAAGAAATGGCTGACCTGCCGGTAGGCGTTGGAGTGCGCTCTTCCCATGAACTTGTAACCGATGATTGCGACGTTGATGTCAGGCATAAGGGGTCACCTCGTTGAGAGCGTTTGTCAAAAGCGACGGTGCACGATCGCTTCCACAAGTGCTGGGCGTGCGCGGCCATATATATCCTGCCGGGAATAAGAGTGTCAAGGCGGTTGCGCAAACCCGCGTTTTTCGGGGTTAGACTATGGGGGCTTAGAGAGCCTGAACCGATGACGGGCAGAGGAGGGTCGGCCATGCGACTGAAACCGAAGTGGAATCGCGGAGCTTTCTGGCCACCTGGGCAGCCGCTTGGTCTTCATGGCCAAAGGCACAAATAATCCTTCAGAAAAAAGGTAACAGTTAATTGCTGCAATGAAGGCGATTGTATACACAGAATACGGACCACCGGATGTGCTGGAGCTCAAGGAGGTAGCAACACCTACGCCGGCGGACGATGAGGTCCTCATAAAGCTTTACGCGGCATCCGTAAATCCACTGGACTGGCACCTCATGAGGGGCGCGCCGTACCTCCTTCGCATACAGGCCGGGCTGCGCAAGCCAAAGGACACACGACTCGGCGTTGACGTGGCCGGCCAGGTTGAAGCGGTCGGCAGGAACGTAACTCAGTTCAAATCAGGCGACCGGGTGTTCGGCGCGTGCCGTGGGGCCTTTGCCGAGTATGTGTGCGCCGTTGAAGATAAGTTGGCGCTGAAGCCAGCCGGCCTATCGTTCGAGGATGCCGCAGCCGTACCTGTGGCGGCAATCACCGCCCTTCAAGGCCTTCGTGACCAGGGACGCATCCGGCGAGGCCACAAGGTTCTGGTTGATGGCGCGTCGGGTGGTGTGGGTACCTTTGCGGTCCAGATCGCCAAATCGTTCGGGGCTGAAATCACCGCCGTTTGCAGCACGAGGAATGTGGACACGGCGCGATCGATTGGCGCAGACCATGTGATTGATTACACTCAAGAAGATTTCACCGAGAGTGGGCAGCCTTACGATCTGATCATAGCTGCGAACGCCTATCATTCGATTTTCGATTACCGGCGTGCGCTGAGTCAGGACGGAATTTATGTCATGGCCGGAGGTGGCGTGGTTCAAATGCTTCAAACCATGTTACTGGGGCCATTACTTTCACGGGTTGGACGCAAGAAGATGTCGTTCTTTCTTGCGAAGATAAACCAGACGGATTTGGTTCTTCTGAAAGGTCTTCTTGAAGCCCGAAAAGTTGTACCGGTCATCGATCGACGTTATCCGTTAAGCGAGGTGGCTGAAGCTCTCCGTTATCTTGAAGAAGGACACGCGCGAGGGAAGGTCGTGATAACCGTTCAAACACAAGTAAAGCCGGCTTCCCGAATCGAGTGAATTGCCGTTGAAAGCAAAGGCATCTCTCGCCGGAGGCGCCAAGACGCGGACGTCGTAGGCCGTGCGGTTTGACCCGACAGTCTCCGTGGCGCAAGCGCGTCAGGCTGCCATTGCTACTTGACACACTTCCATTACTCATGATACATAAACCCATGAAGAAACGAAGATGGCCGAGCCAGGACGCTCGCGTGGGCTGCTCAGTTCTGACTTACGCGGACCCTCGCAGGCTTCTTAGCAATCTGTCTGGTCGACTGCTAGGTGCTCAATTTCATAGGTTCGGTTGCGTATTTCACGGCTGGCAAACGAGGCCCGTTAGGGCCGACATCATTTGGCCCACAGCGAAAGCCTTGGGATCGAGGAGCGTCGATAGATGCTACCCTGTCCGGTTACGTAACATCATCCCTGAGGCGGGCAGAATGACGTTCAAAGCCAGTATGTCGAGGATACTAAGGGAGTTACTAATATGTCTCTCGGGCCGGCAACCGTCCAGGATCTCCGGCGACAATCGCGAGGCTGTCCTTAACGAGACTGGAAAATCTCGATGACGTTCAAAGCCACGATGTGTAACGAAACAAAGGTGGTTACAAATATGTCTCTGAGCCCCAACCGCGCCTCGTCGTCCAGAAACCCGGGGAGGTTACACGTTACAGGTAACCGTCCGCAGCGAAGGCGCGGCGTGTCAAGGCATTTGGGAAGAATGCAACCCTAACCCTAAGCCCATTGACGGCGGCCGGACTGCGATGTTATAAAGGCCAATCTTGCGGCTTGTTACGCGCGCCTTCGAGGGGACCCTCGTCAAGACCCACACCTGGCCGGCAACTGCACTCTTGCAGCCTGGCTGTTGACTGGAAGCCCGGGGAGCCGAATCGGATACGGCACACTCGCGCCGCGGAACAGCCGCGCGGCCCGGAGCGGTCCACGCTCGAATGGCGGATGAGAAAGGATAACGATGAATTACGACTTGGCCAGGGCTTTGCCCACGATCCTTCTTGGAATCAGCCTGTTGTGGCTGCTGTTGGCGCCGTCGATGGCGGCCTTGCGAGCCCAGTGGACGTTGCTCATGAGCACCTGGTGCAGGGGACACCGGATCGCCAGGATTGCCCTCACCGGGGCTGCCCTGACGTTGTTCGGAGCCACTTCAGCTCTCGCCCAGCAGCCCGGAGCCGAAGCGGAAGCCGGCGAAGCCAGTCTGAAGGTTCCTGACCTCTCGCAGGCCCAGTTTCTCGGCGTCGACGGGCACAAGCTGCTCCTCATCGGGATCGTGTTCTGCGTCTTGGGACTGCTCTTTGGGCTGGTGATTTACAGCCGGCTGAAGAACATGCCCGTCCACCAGTCGATGAGGGAGATGTCCCAACTGATTTGGGAAACCTGCAAGACGTACCTGGTGACGCAGGGCAAGTTCCTGATGCTGCTCTGGATCTTCATCGCCGCCATTATTCTGCTGTACTTTGGCGTGCTGCTTCACTATGAGGCCACGCGGGTGATCGTTATCCTGCTGTTCAGCGTGGTGGGGATTTGCGGCAGCTATGGAGTGGCTTGGTTCGGTATCCGGGTGAACACTTTCGCGAACTCCCGCACGGCCTTCGCCAGCCTTCGGGGCAAGCCGTTCCCGGTCTACCAGATTCCTATTGAGGCGGGCATGAGTGTGGGCATGATGCTGATCAGCGTCGAGCTCCTGATGATGCTGATTATCCTGCTTTTCATTCCGGGCGATTATGCCGGCCCATGCTTCATCGGATTCGCCATCGGCGAGTCGCTGGGTGCGGCCGCGCTCCGCATCGCGGGCGGCATTTTCACCAAGATCGCCGATATCGGCTCCGACCTGATGAAGATCGTCTTCAAGATCAAAGAGGACGACGCGCGCAATCCGGGCGTGATCGCGGACTGCACTGGCGACAACGCCGGCGATTCGGTAGGACCCAGTGCCGACGGCTTTGAAACCTACGGCGTGACGGGCGTGGCGCTCATCACCTTCATTTTGCTGGGCGTGAGCAACCCCATGGTGCAGGTGCAATTGCTGGTTTGGATCTTCGTCATTCGCGTCATCATGCTGATTGCCGCTGCGGCGGCCTACTTCATCAACAGCGTCATCGCCAAGGCGCGGTTCGGCAACGTCGACAAGATGAACTTCGAGGCGCCGCTGACCTCGCTGGTCTGGATCACTTCGCTGGTGTCGATCGGCCTCACCTACCTGGTCTCCTCGATGATCATCCCCGACCTGGGCGGCGATACCACCCTGTGGTGGAAGCTCTCGACCATTGTCTCCTGCGGGACGCTGGCCGGCGCCCTTATCCCGGAACTGGTGAAGGTCTTTACCTCCACGGAATCCCGGCACGTCAAGGAAGTGGTGGCTTCGGCCAAGGAAGGCGGGGCGTCGCTGGACATCCTGTCCGGCTTCGTCGCCGGGAACTTCTCCGCCTATTACCTGGGATTGACCATGGTTTCGCTGATGGCGATCGGGTCCTGGGTCAGCTTGAACGGCGGCCTGGGCAGCATCATGCTGGCCGCCCCTGTTTTCGCTTTTGGCCTGGTGGCTTTCGGCTTCCTAGGCATGGGTCCGGTGACGATCGCGGTGGACTCCTACGGGCCCGTGACCGACAATGCGCAGTCGATTTACGAGCTTTCGCTGATCGAACAGGTGCCGAACGTCCAGCAGGAATTGAAGAGAGACTTCAACCTGGACAACGTCAATTTCGAACACGCCAAAGAGATGCTGGAGGCCAACGACGGAGCCGGCAACACATTTAAGGCGACCGCCAAGCCGGTATTGATCGGCACCGCGGTGGTGGGCGCCACCACCATGATCTTCTCGATCATCATGTTGCTCACCCACGGCCTTACCCAGGACGTGCCTAAGCTATCGCTGCTGCACGCGCCTTTTGTGCTGGGCCTGATCTCAGGGGGTGCGATCATCTACTGGTTCACGGGAGCTTCGGCCCAGGCCGTGACCACCGGCGCCTATCGGGCGGTGGAGTTTATCAAAGCGCATATCGACCTGGAGAATACGGAGAAAGCCTCGGTGGCTGACAGTAAGAAGGTCGTTCAAATCTGCACGCAGTACGCGCAGAAGGGCATGCTGAACATCTTTATTGCGGTGTTCTTCGCCACCTTGACTTTCGCTTTCATCGAACCGTTCTTCTTTATCGGTTACCTGATTTCGATTGCCACCTTCGGCCTTTACCAGGCCATCTTCATGGCGAACGCCGGCGGAGCCTGGGACAACGCCAAGAAGATTGTGGAGGTGGAGCTGAAGCAGAAGGGTACTGCTTTGCACGACGCCACCGTGGTCGGCGACACGGTGGGCGACCCTTTCAAAGATACGTCTTCCGTGGCCTTGAACCCGATCATCAAGTTCACCACGCTCTTCGGCTTGCTGGCGGTGGAGCTGGCCGTGAGACTGACCGCCACCAGCGGCAGTGGCTTGACGCACGCCCTGGCGGTGGCGTTCTTCGCAGTGTCGTTTACCTTTGTTTACCGCTCCTTTTACGGGATGCGGATCCGGTCCGGAGCGTAGCTTTGCTGAGGGATTTACGCACTCCCCAACGATGGGTGACCGGTTGACGAGGCTAGATTGAGAGCCTCTGGCACACGTTGAGGAAAGCCTCTATGGGGCGGCGAACTTCATCGATGCACCTTAGTGACCCCGGGCTGCGTCTTTGATCTTCTTCGCCAGTTTCTCGATCTTGTCCGCCTTGTCCACCACTTGCAGCGACAGAATATTCTGGTTCGACTTGTCCAGCTCGTCCTGCAGGGACTTGGCAAGGTCGGCCAGCTCGTCCGCTTGCTGCTTCATCTTTTCATAGTTGGACTTCAGAAGATCACGCTGCTGCTTGGGCGTCAACGGCGGAGTGTTCAGGTCCGGCTGCGAAGGGTTGCCAGTGGGAGCGTTGGGATTCGAAGGCACGCGCGGCCGCTGATCAACCTGGGCAGTATCCGGCTGAAGTGCAAGCCGCTCGAACACGGGTGCGGCCACGGCCGGGCCCGCACGGGGCGGCAGGATGAGTAATCCAGCAACCGCGGCCAGAGCGATGCTTGCAGGGGACAAAAACGGAGATAATGTCATGGTCGAATCTCTCTGAATCCATCGATTCGACCCGCAGCCACGCGCGGCCGGCGGGCCAGAATCCTACCTCCATGTTAGGGTAGCTTGCCACCTGAAGCAATCCGGATGTGCCCTGTGGGCCGGCAAGGCGAGGGGTCAGGATCGTGTGGGCTGCGGCCTTCGATCTCCACCCAGACGGCGCCGCAGAATGGTAAGAAGCTTCTCGATCTGCGCATTGAATTCCCGGATGCGCAGCAGCTTGGCGAGCAGGGCGGTGAGCGCGAGGCCCACCGAGCTTCCAAGCGCCAGCAACACGAAGGCACCCGCCATGGAATGCCAGGGAATGTGGGCTTCCATCCGCTGATTGGCCATGTGGGTTACCCAACCGGCCACCGCAGAAGCGGCCGTGATCTTGAGGAAGAACACCACGTTGCTTCCTACCGTCCGGCTCTTCAGCTTCAAGTTGAGGAGCACAAACAACACCAACATGAAACCGGCCATGCCCAGCGAGCTCGCGAGGGCGAGGCCACGATAGCCGTAGTGATGAACCATATAGGCGTACATCGGCAGACTGGCGAGCGTTACGGCCGTGCCCACGACGGCGGGCGTCCAACTGTTGTGGGTGGCGAAAAAGCCGCGCGAAAGCAGGTACTGCCCGGCCCAGGCGAACATGCCGATCGCGAACAGCGCCAGAGCCACGCCCGTAGCGTGGAAGTCTGGACCTCGCATCTTGGTGTGGGCGAACACCAGGTAGACCACGGGCTCGCTCTGCGCGATCAGAAGCGCTGAAACGGGCACCATCATGGCCAGCAGGCCCTTGAGAGCGGCACTGAGAGTGTGGTCAAACTCGTCGATCCTCCCTTCGGCGTACATTCGGGCGAGAATAGGGAATGACACCACGCCGACCGCCTGCCCCAGTGAAGTGAGGGGGACCTGCATGAGAATTTTGGCGTACTGTAGCCAAGTGATCGAGGCTGCCTGTAGGTAAGAGCCGAAGCGGCGGATGATCCAGTTGTCCGTAAAAGTGAGGGAGAGGGCCAGCATGATGGGCACCGCCAGCTTGAGAAACATCTTGAAGCCGGGATGGCTCAGATTGAGGCTGGCATGGAAGCGCGCCCGCGCGCGCGTGGCGCCATAGATCTGCAGCAGCAGATTGCCGAGGAGGGCGCCTGCCAGAACGCCCAGTGCGAAGCCCGTCATGCCCTCTCGGTGTGCCAGCGTCCAGCCGCCGATCACGATGAAGGCGTTGTAGACCACGAGGGCCAACGATGGCACCAGGAATTGATTCTTGGCGTACTGCACGGCCTGAAGGATGCTGCCCAGCACAAAGCAGATCTGCGCCGGCAGCATCAGGCGGGTAAAGAAGACCACCTTCGCCTTCTCCGCGGCAGGGAAGCCGGGCGCCGTGATATTGACGAGTTGGGGCGCCAAGATCTCACCGATGCCGACGGCCACGACCAGCAGCAGCGTCATGAAGGTCATCACGGTGGAGAAAACGTGCCAGCCTTCGTCCTCACGGCCCTCAGTCAGGTACTTGGTAAAGACGGGAATAAAGACGACGCTGAGCGAGGCGCCGGCCAGCAGGTAGTTGAGGAAATCCGGCAAGGTGAAGGCAGCGTAGTAAGCGTCGGTGGTGGCGTTCGAACCCACCTGGTGGGCCACCGTCCACTCGCGCAGGAAGCCCAGGAAGCGGCTCAAAATAACGCTGGCAGTAACAATGCCGGCGGCTCCAGCCAGGCGGCCTGCCGTCTCGGCCCGGGGACGCTCGGGCATGTCAACAGAAACTGCGGACACATCGGAGTCCGCCGCCGGTGGAGTGCCACCGGTTCCGATTTCAGACAAGCAGGTTTACCCCTCGTGGCTCGCGGGCAGCGACAGGACGTGGACGGTTATGAGATTGGAACGCAACGACACGGCCCGCAGGTTGCAACGACGACTTTCGGAGCACACCGATCAAATCCGCATGGGCATCACCACGTAGCGATAGCGATAGGCCTCTTCGCCGACCGGACGGAGTTGGCCGGCGCTCTGCTCATCCTGCAGCTCCAACCGGATCTTTTCGCTTTCGCCCAGCACGCCCAGAAAGTCAAGGATATACTGATGGTTGAAGCCAATCTCCATGGCCTCATCCTGGTAGCTGGCGTCGATCCCTTCTTGGGCCTCGCCGTACTCGCCGCTGGTGGAGAATAGCTCCAACTGGCCCTTGTCAAGCCGTAGCCGGACAGCGTGGGAGCGCTCGTCTGACAGCAGGGCGACGCGCCTCAGCGCCGCCGTGAAGGCTTCTTTATCGAGCTCGGCCAAGCGTGGTGTCTCCTTGGGCAGGACGGCCTCGTAATTCGGAAATTGCCCCGTGAGCAAGCGTGAGATTAAGATGCGCTCACCCACCGAGAAAAATAGATGGCTGTCGTCTTTTGAAATCTCAACCGGGGCATCGTCACTGGTCTGGCTCAGAAGCTTTTCGATCTCAGCCATCGCCTTGCGCGGCACCAGGATCCGCAACTCGTTACTTAAGCCCCCTACCTTCACATCGTGCTCCACCAGCGCCAAGCGGTGGCCGTCTGTGGCCACCATGGTGGCGGTTTCCGGCTTGAGAAGAAGCAGGGCTCCGTTCAGCGTGTAGCGCGACTCCTCACTTGAAACGGCAAAGGCCGTCCGCCGGATCAGTGTGGCCAGAGCCGCTCCTGGAATCGACGCCAGTGATGCCGGTACCTGAGGCAGGGCGGGAAAGTTATCCCGGGCCATACCCACCAACTTGAAGGATGACCGCTCACAGTTGAGCTGCACCCAGTGGTTCTCCAGGATCTTGAAGCGAACGTCAGCTTCCGGTAAAGAGCGGACAATCTCAACCAGTCGCCGCGCCGGAACCGTGCCGGCTCCGTCCTTTTTGATCTTGGCTGGACACTTTGACGAGATGCCGAGTTCGAGATCTGTCGCGCTCAAGCGGATATACCCATCGCCTGCCTCAAGCAGGAGGTTCGAAAGGATGGGAATGGTAGCCTTCTTCTCCACTACACCTTGAGCCAGATCTAGTTCTCTCAGCAATTCGGACTTCTTCGCTGAAAACTCCATAAGAAACTCTCTATTTCAATATAGTAGTCGTAGAACCTGTGAATTTCTGAAAAAACAAAACCCCCGGTGAGCCGACGTCTTTTAGCAGCTATTCTCTGTGGATCAGAAGAGCCCCGTGTAGTGAATTACTCCCGAACTTCTCAACTGCCAGGAGCAGCCACACTTTTTCAAACCAGCAGGCTCTGAAAAACGATCCTAAGCTGACTTCAGTCCATCAGCAAGCCTGTTGATAAGCTTGTCTAAATCACGGTTCGCTTCGCGCTCCTTCTCGATTTTGCGAATGGAATGCAAAACCGTGGTGTGATGCTTGCCCCCGAATTCCCTGCCGATCTGCGGCAGGGACGCCGGCGTCAGGTGTTTGGCGAGGTACATCGCAACCTGGCGCGGATGTGAGATCGCCGGGCTGTTGTTTCTCGACTTCAACTGGACGAGCGTCAGGGAGTACTCATGACAGACCATGCGCTGGATGTGTTCGATGGTCACACGCCGGTCATCGAGGTTGACGATGTTCTTAAGCACTTGGTGCGCCATGGTGATGTCGATCTGGGCTCCGGTTAGGGAGGCGTAGGCTACCAGACGGGTGAGCGCGCCTTCAAGATCGCGAATATTGGCCTTGATCTTGCTAGCCACAAACTCGGCCACGGCAGGCGGCAAGGCAATCTTGTAAGTCTCGGCCTTCTTGGCCAGAATGGCCAGCTTGGTCTCCAGGTCGGGTGCATGCAGGTCAGCGGTGAGGCCCCAGGCGAAGCGCGAGCGCAACCTCTCCTCCACCCCAGGGATGTCGCGCGCCGGGCAGTCGCTCGAGATAATCACCTGTTTCTGCGCCTCGTAAAGGGCGTTGAAGGTGTGGAAAAACTCCTCCTGTGTGCGCTCCTTGCCGCCCAGAAACTCGATATCATCCATCAGCAGCACGTCCACGTTGCGATACTTATCGCGGAACGTGACCATGCGGTCGTAGCGCAGAGAATTGATGACCTCATTCGTAAACCCCTCGCAGGAGACATAGGCCAGGCGGGCTTCTTTCGAGTTCTGCTTGATGTGGTGCCCGATGGCCTGCATCAAGTGGGTCTTGCCGAGGCCCACTCCGCCATAGAGGAAGAGCGGATTGTAAGCTTTGGAGGGAGCCTGGGCCACGGCGCGGGCGGCGGCGTGGGCGAACTGGTTACAGGAACCCACGACAAAGGTGTCAAAGGTGTAGCGTGGATTCAACTGGTGCGAGGTGGAGTCGAAGTCGAGCTTGCCTTGCACAGCCTTGGGCGTTACGGGGACCGGCCGGGACCCGTTCTCGGGGAAAACGTAGCGGACCTCGCGAAAGGGCAATTTTAAGCGCTCCATGGCCTCGCGCACCAGCGCGCTGTAGTTCTCCTGAATCCACTCCTGGAACTCGCGATTCGGCACCTGGACGTAAAGCGTGGGTCCGGAAGCCTGACCAAGGCGCGTGGGACGCAACCAGGTGAGGTAGCTCTGCGGGTTGACCTTGTTCTTGAGATAACCGAGTATTTCTTGCCAGGCGTTCATGGTGCCTTCCTATGTCTTCCTGACGATTTGGGGCAATCCCTTGGTTTGGGGCCGCGCGAGACACAAAAACGCTTCCTGCCCGAAACCCACCAGCGACGGTCCGGGATTAGCTATCCCTGTCAGCCCAGTGCTTATAGCCTACGACCGAAAAACGCCGAAGCCTTCAGCTATTTTTTGCCCCTCACCGGCCTGTAACATTAGCACAAAAAGCGGACCGGCGGTTCACCGCGAATTAAATTTTCAATGCCGGCAAGACTTAGCGTCAGAAAATCCGCTTGACATCGCCGAAGCCGCATCTTGAGCCTTCGCAATGCGCCTCAGGCCGCCAGAGGCTTGCGGCCGGCACGGCGTGACGATGAGTGCTGCCGGAGACTAATCGCTCTGCCCTCCATCCTTTTCGCACGACATAACTTCTTGTGCCGGACGTTTATCGTCTGACGCCCTCGCGCGACCTCCTTAGGCTCGTTGGATCTGTGGAGTATCGCCGTAGGTGATGCTCGGCGGGTTCTGGCTTGCCCCAGGGAACTTCACGATTTCATTGAGTCGTCGCCTTGGCAGAATCGCCATCTGGCTCACGGGCGGCGTGCCGCCGCGTGCGCCGCTCAGAGCGCATCAAATCTTGGATGAACCTCAAGCCGCTCCTGCCCGGCGCCCTGTTGGTCACACTGGCGCTTGTTGCCGCGCCACCGTCTTACGGCCGCGAACCAGGTACGGACCCGAATCGAGTCATCGATGCTTGCATCCGGGCCGAAGGCGGCTCCAAACGTCTCGCGGCATTGCGCACGGTGGAGTATCAAGGAACCCTGACGAGCCCGGACAACAAGGCCACCGGAACCTACACGCTGATCCTCGAGCAGCCCAATCGCCTCTTTCAAGAAATGGCTACAGGAACCCAAGCGGTGCGCGAAGCCTACAACGGCCAGTCCGCTTGGCGGCAGGATGGCGCGGGCCTGCGCACCCTGACGGGCGCCCAGGGCACGCTGCTTGAAGCCAGCGCCTACTATCGCAACGATCGCTTTCTGCACTACCGGAAGGAAAAGGTCCTGCTGCTCCCACTCGGTGACGAAACCGTTCGCGGCCGCGCCGCCGAGCGCCTGGAAGTGACTACCCAGACCGGCATGAAGCGCGAGATCGCAAGTGACGCAGCCACCCACCTGGTGCTGGAGGAACTGATCCCAGGTGCCGCCGACTCCGGGCATGAACTTGGGCACGAGGCGGGGCACGAAGCCAGGAAGGACGGCGAGCGCGTGTTCTATGACGATTACCGTACCACGGACGGCATCGCGGAGCCCTACCGGATCGAGTTTGTGGCGCCCGAGCATCACTGGGTGGTCACTGTGACACAGGTGCTGCATAACCCCCCCGTCAGCAATGCCGTCTTCGCGTTTCCGGCGGCCGCCGGCCGGCCGTTGCCCGACATCGTCGAGTTGCTCCGCTCCGTCGAGAAGAACCAGAAGGCCATCGAGAAGCTGGTGGAACAGTACACCTGCGACAAGACCTCGGAGGAGTTCGAGGTCGACTCGCACGGCGCGCCCAAACCGGGGATGACCAAACAGTACCAGGTGTTCTACCTGGACGGCGACGAAGTGGACCGCCTGGTGAAGAAAGACAGCAAAGAGTTGAGCGCGGCCGAGCAGCAGAAGGAGAATGAGCATATCCAGAAGGTGGTGCAAGACTATGAGAAGCGTCAGGCCCGGGAGGCAAAGCAGGGCGGCGAGGATCCCAAGAAGCGCCGCGACGAGGTGACCGTCTCAGACTTTCTGCGTATCGACCAGTTCACGAATCCCCGCCGCGAAGCCTTTCGGGGCCATGAAGTGATCGTGTTCGATTTCGAGCCCAACCCGGCCTACAAGCCCGCCAATACAAGTGAGCGCTTGCTGCATGAACTCTCGGGCGCCGTCTGGATCGACGAGGAGGACGCCGCCGTGGTACGGCTCGAGGCCTACCTCAACTCGTCGTTCAAGATGGCGGGCGGGCTTTTCGCCTCGGTGCAGAAAGGATCGGCCTTCGTCTTCGAGCAGGCGAAGATCAATGACGAGGTCTGGCTGCCTTCCTACCTCGAAGCCCACTTCAATGCCCGGCTGATGCTGCTCAAAGGACTGAACGGCAACTTCACCGAGCGCTATTCGAATTATCAGAAGTTCCGGGTCGAGACGGTCACCCGCCAGGCGGCGAAATCGAACTGATGCGTGGCTCGCTGGTCTTTCAAGCTCGGTACTACATGCCTCGTTGTGCCACTGAAAGGGGCGTTCTCATTCGTAGCGCAGGGCCACGACCGGGTCGACGCGAGTCGCACGCAGCGCGGGAAGATAGGTGGCAATCAGCGCCACAGCGCTAAGTACGACGGGGACCAGAATGAAAACGGCAGGGTCGCGGGCGGTGACGCCGTACAGCATGCTTGCGACCAGCCGGGAAAGGCCCAACGCGAAGACAACACCGAGGAGAACCCCGATGAGCGCTAGCCCCATGCCCTGCCGCACCACCATGTTGCGAACGTCCCCCGCTCCCGCTCCGAGAGCCATGCGAATGCCGATTTCCTGCGTGCGCTGCTGCACCGAATACGCCATCAGCCCGTAGATGCCAATGGCGGCCAGGAGCAGCGCCGCGCCTGCGAAAACGCTGAGCACGGTCATGTTGAAGTTGGTGCTGGCGGTGGAGTTGGCCACCACCTGATCCATGGATTGAATGTGCGCTACCGGGAGGCCCCCGCTCGCAATGCGAAGCTCCTGCTGGATTTGTGCGCTCAGCGAAAAGGGCTGTACCTGGGTGCGGATCTCCCACGTCACCGGAACAATGCGATTGTTGAGAGCCGTGACCCCGTCGTTCACCTGGGCCGAAGGGACGTACATGATGGGCCCGGGGTTGCGGTTGAGTCCGTTGTCTCGGATGTCGGCCGCGACGCCCACGATCTCGCGCGGAGGCTCACTGAACTCCGGGCCCACCCCTTTGCCGATGGTGATCTGCGCTCCCACGGGGTCGCCTTTCGGCCAATACTGCCCGGCCATGGCTTCGTTGATGATGACCACCCGGGGGGCTGCAGCATCATCAAGGTCAGTGAAGGCCCGTCCACGGCGCAGCGGAATCCGAAATACTGTGAAGAAACCCGGCGACACCGGGTCCCACTCCGCCCCGCCCGTGTAGGGGCTCTTGCCCGTAGGACGGCCTTCAATGTTAAACGGCAGCCCGAAGCCTCCTTCGAGAGGAACCGAATCCGTGGCCGCCACGGCCACCACTCCCGGTATCGCTCCCACGCGTTGCTCAGCGTCGCGCACAAGCTGCGCCACTCCGGCGGTCTTTTCAAAGCGCGGACCGGTGAGCGACATGCGAAGTGTGAGGACGTTATGCGGGTCGAAGCCGGCGTCCACGCTTCGCATGGCCAGGAAGGTCCGGATGAGCAGAGCCGCGCCCACGAGCAACACCAGCGCCAGGGCCATTTCGGTTACCACTAGGATGGAGCGCGCCTTGTTCTGGCGCAGTCCAGTGCCGGATCGCGAGCCGCTTTCCTTCAGGGTGGCGTTGAGGTCGGACCGCGAGGCGTTGAACGCGGGTATGAGCCCGAACACGATTCCGGTGACTACGGAGATGAGCAACGTAAAGAGCAGTACGCGCCAATCCAGCGCGACGGCGCGGCCTTGGTCGCCGATTCGCGGGATGTTGCCCGGGTTGATGGCCAGCAGCGCACGCACGCCGGCGTAACCGAGAACGAGGCCCAGGGCGCCTCCGGCCAGAGCCAGGAGAACGCTCTCGGTGAGCAACTGCCGAACCACCCGGCCACGGCCCGCTCCGAGCGCCGCTCGAATGGCAATCTCGCGCCTGCGAATAGTAGCTCTGGCGAGCAGTAGGTTGGCGACATTGGCGCAGGCGATGAGAAGCACAAATCCGACTGCGCCCAGCAGGATCAACAGGGCCGGGCGTACGTCGTCGACCTGAACGTCCCGCAATGGCGTGGCCGTGAAGCTACCCTGAGCGCCCAGGGCGCCGGGGAATTTGCGCTTAAACTGATCGGCCGCAAGCTTCAACTCTGCCTGCGCCTGAGCCACCGCCACGCCGGGTTTCAGGAGCGCTGCGCCCACCAAGTAATGGGCTTGATCAGTGCTGTTCGGATCGGCTTCTAGCGGAAGCCAGAGGTCCGCCGGCGGATCGCTGGTGAAGCCGCGGTCCAGTACGCCGATCACGACGTAGGGTTCGCCACCCAGCGGAATGGTTTTCCCCACGAGGTTGGAATCGCCACCGAAGTGGCTGCGCCACAACCCGTTGCTGATCACCACCACGTGGGCGCCGTTCGGGCGATCCTCGTCCGCCGAAAACGTCCGGCCCAGGGCCATCGCCGCGCCAAACACGCGGAAGTAGCCGACAGAAACATGAATGCCGTGGAGTTGTTCCGGGCGGTCGCCGCCCGTCAGATTGATGCCGGGGCCGCCGAAATCGTAGACGGCGAAGTCTTGAAGGGTCTTCGTTGCCTGCCGCATGGCCATAAACTCCGGGATCGCGAGCCCGTAGCCAGTTCCCTGCGGAGAGCTGAGCCCAAGGCCGACGATGCGCTCGGGTTCGGGATAAGGAAGGGGCTGAAGCAGCACGGTGTTGATCACGGAGAATATGGCGGTGGTCGCTCCAATGCCAAGCGCCAGCGCCGCTACCGCCGTCAGCGTGAAGGCCGGGCTGTGGCGCAGCATGCGCGCGGCATAGCGGAGGTCGTGCACGAGATCTTCCATTAAATTAGCGCCTCTCATATCCTCCCTCCTGGGCAGACTTCCATACCGATGCCCAATCTGGGTCGCGGGGTTTCCCCGCCCAGCTCCACTTCAACGCCGCTCCTCGCAAGTACGGCATTGGATTCAACGCTCCGACTTGCGATTGCCTCGTCAAAGGAATATATAGCAATTCAGCGCCTAAGCATTTCGACGCAACATGGTAAGGCGAGCCTGCCCTTGCCTCAGGAGGCTACGATGAGACGCTCGATGCTCGTTCTATGGTTCTTGTTCAGTGTTTCGGCTTTGGCTCAACAGCCGCCCAAGATCCAGTACCAATCTATTCCCGATTTCCTGAAAATGCCGCCGGACATCTATTTCGGCGAAGTCGCGGGCGTGGCGGTGAACTCCAAGGGACACGTCTTTGTCTTCTCACGTGGCAACACCACCGGCCCCGCCTATGGGGCGGGCGCGGCACAACTTCTGGAGTTCGGTGCCGACGGCCAGTTCATTCGCGAGATCGGCCATCATCTGTATGCGTGGTCGTTCGCGCACTCCGTGAAGGTCGACAAGCATGACAACATTTGGGTCGCGGACAAGGGCTCAGACATGGTGATCAAGTTCAGCCCTGAAGGCCGCGTGGCGATGGTCTTTGGGCGCAAGCAGGAAGCCTCAGACGAGGGAACTGAGCCGCTGCGCCATCCCAAGCCACCCCTGCCTCCGGTGGACGGGATGTTCAGGCAAGTGACCGACATGGCCTGGGATGCCGCCGGGAATACGTATATCAGCGACGGGTATATCAACTCTCGCGTCGCTAAGATCGACAAAGACGGCAACTGGATCAAGTCGTGGGGCGAGCCCGGCGACGGCCCCGGACAGTTCAACACTCCGCATAGCGTTGCGGTGGACGCGCAGGGGAGCATCTACGTGGCGGACCGCGGCAACCGCCGCATCCAAGTGTTCGATGGTGAGGGCAAGCTCCTGCGCCAGATCACCATCGACGTGCCCGTTGATCCGGACGCCCGTCCCGCGATCGGCAACAAGCCGAACGCGACCACCGGCACGATGGCGCCCGGCGCACCCTGGGCGATTTGCATCACGCCGGGGCCAAATCAAGTGCTGTTCAGCTCCGATGGCTACCCAGGCCGGATCTACAAGCTCAGCTTGGACGGAAAGGTTTTGGGTGTGCTCGGAGAATCAGGCAAACAACTCAAGCAGTTCGGGTGGATCCACGAAATCGCCTGCCCTTCTGAGACCGAACTCTACGTTGCCGAATTGTTGAATTGGCGGGTGCAGAAGTTGATCCTCGAAGCGGATCGCTAGTTCAGAACTCCTTGATCGGCCCCGGGACGCGCAGTACCGTCAAATCCTGTCCCGCTGAAAACTTGGAATACTCAGCGCTCTAGGGATCGAGGCGATAGACCCACCCTGGGCTTCCGGAGTCCGCGCTGGAGTTGATGCGTTGCAGCGTGTCTTCGACGATGGAGTGCGAGGGCGCGAGAATACAAACCGGATCGGTGGCTGAAGCGTTGCCGGTGAGCAGAAAGGCCTGGCATCGGCACCCGCCAAAGTCGCGCGCCCGTCGATCACAGGTGCGGCAAGTGTCTGGCATCCAGGCTTCATCCCGAAAGCGGCTGAAGACCGGGGAGTCCTCCCAGATCCAGCGCAAGAGGCGCTCGCGCGCGCTGTGGAATTCGAGTCCGGGGATGATCGGGGCCGCATGGCAGGGCAGAACGCGGCCCGCGGGGTCAATCAGCATCTGTTGATGCCCCCAGCCATTCATGCAGGGCTTGGGGTACTTGGCATAGTAGTCGGGCAGCACAAAGTCGATTCGCAAACGGCCTTTGAGGCGGTCTCGCGCCGCCTCCACCACCTCGATGGAGCGCTGCACCTGCTCGCGGGTGGGCAGCAAAGCCTCCCGATTGCGAAACGCCCAGCCGTAATACTGCACGTGGGCGATCTCCAGCCGCTGCGCTCCGCTGCCTTCCGCGAACGCGATCACGTCCTCGATCCGGCCCAGGTTGCGGCGGTGGACCACCAGGTTCACGGTAAACGCGATCCGGCGCTGGCGGATCATTCCGGCAACACGCAGCTTGAGCGCATGGCTGCGGGCGCCCGCGAATTCGTTGGCCGGCGCTTCTTCGGTATCCTGGAAGCTCAGTTGAATGTGATCGAGGCCCGCCTCGATGAGCCCATCCAAACGGCGCTCGTCCAGACCGACGCCCGAGGAAATGAGGTTGACGTAAAGCCCGGCGGAACGGCCCGCGCGCACCAGCTCGGTGAGGTCGGCGCGGGCCAGCGGCTCGCCGCCCGTGAGATGCAGTTGGAGCGCGCCCAGGTCGGCGGCCTGGCCGAAGATGGAGGACCACTCCCCGGTGGAAAGCTCGTCAGAACGGTGCTGCATCACGAGCGGGTTCGAGCAGTAGACGCAGTGCAGCGGACAGCGATGCGTGACTTCCGCGATCAGCGCCTGCGGCCGATACTTCACACCACCTCCAGGATTCCCCGGTCGCGCATCTGCGCCACAAATGCATGGGTCTCGCTCTCGATCCGTGCAGCCTGCTCGGGCGGATAGCGGCGCGCCAATTCCTGAACCAACTCGTCCAGCGGCCGTTCTCCGTTGCAAAGTTCGAGGATGGCGCGGGACGGTCCTTTCAAGCGCAGTGCGCCTTCGGGAATCAACAGCAGATTATCCTGAGGATCTGCGGCGGTGCTGAAGCGGCAGCCCGGTGCCAGTCGCAGGACGCAATTCCTGGTGAGCTCGCTCATTCCGTCCCGTCCTTCGTGTCCGGGCGGAACGCTCCTGGAGGAGGCCAGCCGGGCGTCACGTACGCGAAATAAAGGGCGTCGAGCTGGGCCCACAGAATATCGCACTTGGTGCGGAGCGCTTCCAAGGCAAGCTCCTGGTCGGCGCGCGTCCGCGCCCGTTCGAGCACCCAGGCAAGCGCAAACTGCGCGTCTTCCGGCGCTTGGGTGAGGCGTGCGTCGAAGTAGTCCAGACCATCGCTAAGCCAACGATAGTAGCGCCGCAGCCTGTCGATGCGCAGCGCGATCAGGTCCCGCGAAAACAGCTCGGTCAACGAAGAAGCTACGGCCTCCAGGAAACTGCGCTTGGAGACCAGGTCGAGATAGGCGTCGACGGCATAGCGCACGCCCGGCAGAATTTGCTGCTCCGAAGTCACCTGCTCCCGGTCGAGCCCTGTCGCCTGCGCGAGTTGAATCCACTTCTCGATTCCGCCCGGCCGTCCGCCGTCGCCGTCGTGATCGATGATGCGCTTGCGCCAGACGCGGCGAAAGCCCGGGTCGTCGCTGCGGGAGAGGATAATCGAGTCCTTGATAGGGATGACTCTTTGGTAGTAGTAGCGGTTGAGCGCCCAGGCCTGAAGCTGGCCGTGGGTGAGCTTGCCCTCGTGCATCAACACGTGGAAAGGATGGCGATGATGGTAGCGCTCAGGACCGATTGCCCGTAGGCGCGTCTCCATCTCGGCCGGGGTCAGGGCTTCGTGCTCGCGAGCGGCCGTCACAGAGTCAACTCCATTCCATCCCAGGCGAGCTCCCAGCCGGCTTCGCGAACGGCCTCGTGCTGCGGACTTTCCTCGTCCAAGATGGGATTCGTGTTGTTGATGTGGATGAAAATCTTGCGTGGCCGCGACAAGGCGGCCAGACGCTCCAGGCTTCCGCCCGCTCCCGAAATCGGCAGATGGCCCGTCTGCCGCGCGGTCCGCCCCAAGCCCGGAATGCGCGCCGGCTCCTCATCGCTCCAGAATGTTCCATCGAATAACACGAGATCGCACGCCCCAAGGCGCTCGAGAAGGAGATCCGAAACGTGAGGGACGCCCGGAAGATACGCCAGCGTCCCCCCGTCTGATTCCGGCGAGACCCACAGGCCGATCACCGCCTCGGCAGGATTCGAGTTCGCCAGGCGCGACGCGCCCACGAAACCTGGGAAGGAGCCGGGCAATGACCAGGCTTCCAGGCGCGCGCCTCCCGCGCAAAACGATCGATCCAGCGGGATGTCGTTCCAGGCGACTTGTCCAGTGAAGCGCGCCAGCACGCCGAACAGGCTGTTGTCTTCGGTGAGAATGCGGCGAACCGAGGCCGTGGCGTGTACGCGAAACACATGAAACTCGCGGAGGAGCAGGAGGCCCAGCGTCTGATCGAGCTCGGCGCCGGTCAGAATGGCATCGCCGATGGGAGAGCGCCGATCCCCGTCGCGCGGCCACAGGTCCGGAGTCGCTTCAATTTGAGCGCGGAGATCCGGCGAGGCGTTCAGCAGGCTCCACTGGCCGGGAGCGGCACTCCAGACGAGCTGAGCCTGGGTGCGAGGTTTGCCGGCGAACCTGCCTTCTCGCAACCGGCGGCAATTCGAACAGCCGCAGTTCCACTGCGGAAACCCGCCGCCGGCCGCACTGCCCAGAATCCTGATGCGCATGCCAGGGAGGCTGGAAGGAGGGGAAAACCGTGAACCGGCTGGCGTCCATCCGTTCAAGATCCAGCCGGGCGGTTGATCCTCAGAAGTCGCCGTTGCTGTAAGTGTTGATTTCGCAGCTCAGGCAGATTTCCTCTACTTGCGGGGTTTCCCATTCCATAGATAGATCCTTCCTTCGATGAACTCGTACCATTCTTACGTATCATACCAACGGAGAAGAGCGCGCACAAGCGGCAAGTTGTCCAACGTGGACTCATTTCCTGACTACCGGTCGGCTCGCTCTCTTCCTACCTTTCGGGCGGCCTGGACGTTTCGGCGGCCGCTCAGGGACTCTCCGGTGGCGGCGCTGATCAGGCGAGGCAACCTGCGTCTTGACAACCGTTAAACGACGAACGGCGCCCACGTGGGCTTTCTCTCCCTCGCCTTCCAGTTCCCTGTAGACTGCTGATTCCAAGCCGATTGCTTCGTCTTCTCGCGCTCCGCCTGAGCCGGTTTGTTCCCTTTCTGACCGCTTTGGAGCGTCGTATTGTCCCCGTAATTATGTGACTATAATGGATTTATATAAGCATGCACTTGCCGGCCCCGAACTGACCTGTTTCCACTTTGGGTGTAGCCTCGCTTTTGCTGATTCTAAAGGACATCCCAGCTTTGAGCCTGGTAGTGATCGAACCACTGCGGTGTACCCGAGACGATTCTCATTCTGACACTCTACCAAGAGTGTCACTAATCATTCTGGACGAGCACAGCAAATCTTGCTTTCTTGCTGAGCCCGCGGCCCGTAGGACGGCGCTGCCCACAATAGACGCCGGATTGGCGAAGATCGGCAGCAGCGCCTGAACCAGGAAATACGGCCCCCTTCACGTTGACTGCGAAGGAACGGTCGAACGCAGTCTCGTCCCGCAGCGCCACCGATTTGAGTTCCAATGATTGGGTGTGCCGGTAAGCCGGCAGCGCGACGCAGCAACTTACTGCCGCAGAGCTCGATTGTTTCTGACATCCTGGCTGAGGCGTCGCACGGGTCACGCCTCGCCCATCCTTTGAGCTTCCCTGATTCGATGCGCGCCCTCCCTCACCGGACTCGTGCTCTACCGTCGCCTGTGCGCAAGAGATGCAGTCGGCTCCTTCATGATCTGTTAACCTAGTCGCTGTCCAGGAGGGAACGAAGCCTATGTCCAAGCGCGCAACGCGACGCGATTTCTTGAAGACCGCGACCGCCGGCGTCGCCGCCGCCGCCAGCCTCAGGGCGTCGCCTCCGCCTGGAGCTCCAATGCGTCCCGGGCAGTCCGCCGGCGGCGCCATCGAGGTTCGGGTGACGGATTCGAGGCGAAAGTTCGCGGCCGCGGAGGCGCTCACCTGGCGGCCGGCACCCCCTGAAGCTGCCCGTGGTGCGATCCGGCTCGATCCGGCGACCCGGTTTCAGGAGCATTTGGGAATCGGAGGGGCCTTCACAGACGCCGCCTGCTACATGTTCAGTCAACTCGCAGACCCGGCGCGCGAGGAGTTGTTCCACGAGATGTTTCACCCCTCCGAGATGGGCCTCGGCGTGGGGCGGATCTGCATCGGCTCCAGCGACTACAGCCGCAACGTGTACAGTTTTGACGAGGGCGCGCCGGATCCGGACCTGGCGCGCTTTTCCATCGATCACGACCGAGCTTACATCCTGCCCATTCTCCAGCAGGCGCGAGGCGTGAATCCGGAGTTGTTTCTGCTCGCCTCGCCCTGGAGTCCGCCGGGATGGATGAAGCCGAACGGGTCCATGCTGGGCGGCTGTATGCATCGTTCGAGCATGCCGGCCTACGCCCAGTACTTCGTAAAGTTCCTCCAAGCCTACAAAGACGCCCGGGTGCCCATCAACGCCGTGAGCTCGCAGAACGAGGTGGACACCGAACAGGACGGCCGCATGCCCGCCTGCGCCTGGCCGCAGGAGTACGAGATCTCGTTCGTGAGCGAGCACCTGGGTCCGGCGCTGCGGCGGAACGCCATCGACAGCAAGATCTGGCTGCTCGATCACAACTACAATCTGTGGGGGCGCGCCATCTGCTGTTTGGATGAACCGGCCCTGCGCGAGTACTGCCAGGCGGTCGCCTGGCACGGGTACGTCGGCACGCCGGACATGGTGATGAAGGTGCACGAGACGCATCCTGAGGTGGAGATGTTCTGGACCGAAGGCGGACCGGACTACACGCAGCCGGACTACCTGACGGACTGGTCGAAGTGGGGCGCCACTTTCACAGGCGTCCTGCGCAACTGGTGCCGCTCGATCATCGGGTGGAACCTGGCCCTCGATGAAAAGGGCAGGCCCAACATCGGCCCCTTCAGTTGCGGCGGCACCGTGACCATCAACTCGGAAATGCACGAGATCACGCGCAGTGGTCACTTCTGGGCCACGAATCATTTTGCGCGATCCGTTCGACGGGGGGCGCAGCGGTTCGACTCGCAGGGAGGCCCGGCCGAGGTGCAGCACGTGGCGTTTGAAAGCCCGGAGGGAAAGCGGGTGCTCGTGCTCACTAATCCTGGAGCGGCGCGGACCGTTCTCATACAACTGGCGGGCAACGTGGCTGAAGCCGCGCTGGCAGCGGATTCATCGACCACATTGGCTTGGAGTTGAGTCCACGACGAGCCCGCAGCCAGGACCGCGCGACATCACAGCGCCGTTTTGTTTCCAAGCTGGCGCCAGTGCCTTTCAATAGCCTCAAGGCTCTTGCCCTTGGTTTCCGGGACCACGGCAAAGCAAAAGACCAGGCACAAAACACAGATGAAGGAGTAAATCCAGAACGTTCCGGCGGGTCCGGCGGCGCGGATTAACGACAAAAACGTGCCCGCCACCACCCAGTTTGCTCCCCATAAGGAAAGGGTGGCCAGCGACATGGCCTGGCCGCGAATCTTGGTGGGATAAATCTCGGAGATCAGCAGCCAGACCACAGGTCCGAGGCCGATGCCGAAGAAGACGATATAGCCGATCATCTCGTAAAAGACCACGACGCCCGCAGCTTGCCGATGAAACGCGGCGCCCATAAGCGCCAGAGCCGCCGCCATCCCGGCTGATCCGAAGATCAACAGGAAGCGGCGCCCCAGGCGATCGACGAGAAGGATAGAGACGATGGTCACCAACACGTTGGCAATACCGATGACGGCGGCGGCCAGGATGGCAGCCTTCGCCGAAGGATAGCCGGAGAGGCGGAGAATCTCGGGCGAGTAGTAAACGATGGTGTTGATGCCGGTGATCTGCTGGAAGATGGCGAGTCCCACGCCGACCAGCACGGCCATGCGAAATCCGGGTTGAAACAGAGCACCAAAGCCCTCCTGTTCTTCCCGCAGCGCTTGTTCGACCTCAAGCAGTTCGGCCTCGGCTTCGTGGCTTCGGCCGAGGCGATGGAACTCTTTTAGTGCCCGCTCTCGCAGCCCTTTCCGCGCCAGCCAGCGCGGAGTCTCCGGCAGGAAGAGCATGCCGACCACCAGGATCACCGCGGGAAAGACGGCGGTCATAAACATCCAGCGCCAGTCGCGGGCGCCCGCCAAAGCGAAATCGACAAAATAGGCGGCCACGATGCCCACCGTTATGGCGAGTTGATTGAGCGAAACCAGCGCACCCCGGATTCTCGCCGGCGACATCTCAGCCAGGTACAGCGGCGTGACCAGCGACGCCACCCCGATGCAGGCTCCCACACAAAAACGAGCGACTGAGAACGAAGCGAGGCCGAAAGCCAGCCCGCTCAGAATGGAGAAAACACCAAAGCCGATGCCCGTTGCCAGCAGGACCCGGCGGCGGCCCCAGCGGTCCGCACTGTATCCGGCCACCGCCGACCCAGTGAGCGCACCCGCCAAAGCGATGCCCACAGCGAACTCGAGCTGCACGTCGGAGAGATGGAAATCGGTGCGGAGAAAGAGCATGGC
This sequence comes from Terriglobia bacterium, assembly GCA_036521995.1. Classification (GTDB taxonomy): domain Bacteria; phylum Acidobacteriota; class Terriglobia; order UBA7540; family UBA7540; genus Gp13-AA77. The sequence goes on from DATDGR010000188.1 coordinate 75,178, forward strand.
GCCGGAGATCACACTGGTGTCGTAGCCAAACAGGAGCCCGCCGAGCGCGGCTACAGCAGCCGTCAGAATGACAGCCACGCCTGCGGAATGGCGGCCGCCAGTGGATGGAGCGGAGGTGGCTATGGGAGCCGAAAGCTGATCAGGCATTCTGATTTCGTGTGAGTGCGGCATCAAACGTCCAGCGGCCCTGTCATTCCGAGCGGTAGCAAAGAATCTCGCTTCGCACTGACCGCTCCGCTTTGTGACGCGTGGGTGCGTCGATGCGATTTCATACGCCCGGCGGTGCAAGTGTTATCATAACCCCATAGGGAGAGAGTGCCCCATGAGCGTCGAGGAACTGGAAAACGAAGCGCTGAAGCTTGAAAGCCGCGAACGCGCCCGGTTGGCTGAGAAGCTCTTGAGCAGCCTTGAAACTCTTTCGCCGGCCGAGGCCGAGCGCCTGTGGGCAGAGGAAGCACTGCGCCGCCTCGAGGAGCTTGAGCAGGGGAAAGCCACGTCGCGGCCGGCCAGTGCGGTGTTGGGCGACGCCAGGTCCCGGCTGGCATGAGCCGTCGGCTCACCTTTCATAACGCTGCCGAACGAGAGCTCACCGACGCGGCGGCTTATTACGACAACTCGAGCCCCGGCCTCGGCGCCAGCTTCATCGATGATGTTGAGCTTGCCATCACGCAGATCGAACAGTATCCCGAGTCTGGCTATCTTTTGAATCGGGTCGTCCGCAGAGTCCTTCTTCGCCGTTTTCCTTACGCTGTAATGTACTCGGTGAGTCCCGACGAAATCAGGATCCTGGCCATCGCCAATCTCAAGCGCAGGCCCTTTTATTGGCAAGGCCGCAGGTAAGAGGGCAAGCTGGCGCACACCTTCTTTTCGGTCTGCGCGTCTTGAAGCGGCCCGCGGGCACGGCTGGGGTCGAGCAGCGCCGGCGTTAGCAAGCTAAAGATCGCAGACCCGAGGGTATGCGCTAGCCCGCCCAGGTTCGCGTTTTCCTCGGAGAAACGCTCAACATGCCAGGCCATGATAATCTGAAAACATGAAAGTGACAGCAGTTTTTGAACCAGCCCAAGAAGGCGGATATACCTGCTTCGTGGGGGAGATTCCCGCCGCCATTTCAGAGGGTGACACCCTAGAGGAAGCGAAAGCGAACCTCCTGGACGCGCTCAAGCTAGTGATCGAGTGTCAGCGCGTGCCAGCTAGCCCCCCCGGGGACTGTTCAAGCCCTTTGTCTTCTTCGTGACGGCTGTGCTAGCCTGAATCATATGAGCAAGCCCACTGGTGCCGCTGTATTGGACGGACTCCTTGATCCATTGAGCCGCTGTCTCGATACCGAATCAGCGAGGCGGCTGGCCGAGTTTCGTGCCGATCCGGAGGTGCTGGCGAGGATCGATACCCTGGCCGAACGAGCCAACGATGGTACCCTCAGTGATGACGAGCGCGGCGAATACGAGGTTTTGATCAACGCGGCCGACTTAATTGCCATCCTGCAGCTCAAAGCCCAACGCCAACTGAGTTCCATCAGCAGCTAGCGATGGATGCCGCCACACGAGAGCTTGTCCGGCGGCGAGCGGACAACCGTTGTGAGTAACTGCTTGCTCCTCCAGGAGCACGCTGGCTTGCCGCACCACATCGAGCACATTGTCGCGAAGAAACATGACGGGTCCGACGACCCGGCCAACTTGGCGCTTGCCTGCCACCGTTGCAATCTCCGCAAGGGCCCCAACCTCACCGACATCGATCCGCTAACTGGCGAGCTGGCGCCACTGTTTCACCCGCGGCGCGACCGATGGGCGGACCACTTCATCGTTCGAAGTCCGCGCATCGAAGGCATCACGCCCTGCGGCAGGGTGACCGTGCGCGCGCTCGCCATGAACGACGCGCGGCGGCTGGAGCTGCGATCTGAGCTGTTTGTCGAGGGCCAACCCTGAAGATTGGAGGCTACCGCCCCTCAGTCGGGTTTGCAGTGTGAGGTGCTCCCGCGGGGGCCACGGAAACCGGCGGAGGGTGCGTCGATTCGAAGTGACCTGTCTGCTACAATCGGTTGAGGTAACCGCTGAACGGCACCTCGTAAAGGCTGACTTCTTGATCTCATCGCTGAAACCCGTCAGTTTCTTCTCTCCTCCTCCATCATTTTCGAGTCCGCGTGTCCGGCAGCGGCGGCCGGCCATCTTCTTCGATCGCGACGGCGTCATCAACCAGCGCATCGTCGGCGGATATGTCACAAGCTGGAGCGAGTTTCGATTCCTCGACGGCATGATCCCGGTGCTTCGCGATCTCAGCCGGCTGAAGCTGCCGATCATCGTGGTCTCGAATCAGGCCGGCGTGGGCAAAGGCCTGATGAGCCGCTTCGCGCTCGGGGCGATTACCGAACGTTTCGTGAGTGAGCTGGCGCGCCGGGGCGCCCGCATGGATGCCGTCTATTACTGCCCGCACGCACCCGAGCAGGCGTGCCCCTGCCGCAAGCCGCAGCCGGGGTTGTTGCTGAGAGCGGCGCGCGACTGGCGGATCGACCTCAGCCGCAGCGTTCTGGTGGGCGACTCGCTTCGGGACATCGAGGCGGCGAGCGCGGTAGATTGCAGGGGTATCCTGTTCGATCCGAACCGGGAATTCAGTGCGATCGATATCACCGGACGTGACCGCTCCGGAGAGCCTGGCGCACATGTGGCTCCCACGGCCGTGGTACGTCGAGCCGCCGATCTGTATGGGCAAGTGAAGGCAATCCTCGGCCGATCGGGCCGTTCGGGCTTTTAACGTGACCCGCCGCGTTGCCAGTTCTCGCGGAGAATGGCTACCATCTCTACCTGGATGCTTACTGGCAATATTGACAACGCTGTGGCAGTGTGCTACGTTCGGCGGCAGCCTGGTAAGTCTCTTATGCCGCTGCGCCGTTCCCGCTTACGCCGGACTCGCTGGAAGCCCGGCGCCGCAACGCCCGGCAGTCCACCGGACCTCGGCGGCCCGAAGCGCGTGCTTCACCGGTCCGCCGGCGTGGCCGGGCTCTTCTCATCGGTCTCAGGGGCCTCGGCGGTCTCATGGGCCTTGGGAGACCCGGGAACATTGAACGCGAGGCCAGAAGTCCCCGCCCAGGGCACCGCCCAAGCCACGGCCAAGTGGGAGAAACTCGCTCGCCGGCTGACGGCCAGGCTGGGTGTTCTGCGGCGGGCCGAAGCGAGGTCCGAGGCGAACGCCGGAAGCCACATGTGAATTTGGGGTGAAGGCGAGAGCGGCGACAAACAGACCTGGGAGGTCACCTGGAATCAATAAGAAATCGACTTTTGGAGTCACCGGTCAATGAGCGTGACATAAGATAACTTGTCAGTTAAGAGGCTATTCAGGGGGACCGGTTGGAATATCGTCGCCACGCGGTCAATCCTAAGAAATGGCACGGAGATCAAAACGCTGGCCCAGGCAATTGACTCGCTGCCCACCAGGAGTCAACCAGCCGTAAGCTGGCGGTCAACCGGCGGTAACCTGGGAGTCGATGTACGGCGGCGGGCTCACTTGGCGGGCAGGCCAGGATCGAAGCCGGGGGCCGACAAGGCCTGAAGGGTCGGAACTGCCGGGAGGTATGGCCCGTTGAATTCGGATCGGTGAGGTGACATAATTTAGTTATGGCGACCGAGAGTGTGACCGAGTCTTCCGGCATCGAGGGCCTGATCTTCACCAAGCTCGACCAGGCGGTGAACTGGGCGCGCAAGTCATCCATCTGGCCTATGAGTTTCGGCCTCGCCTGCTGCGCCATCGAAATGATGTCGATGTCGGCCTCGCGCTTCGACATCGCGCGCTTCGGCGCCGAGGTCTTTCGCGGCTCGCCCCGGCAAGCGGACCTTATGATTATCGCCGGACGCGTCTCGCAGAAGATGGCTCCGGTGATCAAGCGGCTCTATGACCAGATGCCCGAGCCCAAATGGGTGATCTCGATGGGCGCCTGCGCCACCTCGGGCGGCGTCTTCAACAACTACGCCATCGTACAAGGCGTGAACCAGTGGATCCCGGTGGATGTGTATGTGCCCGGCTGCCCGCCGCGTCCGGAGCAACTGATCTATTCCATCATGATGCTGCAGAAGAAGATCGAGGGGCATCAGGGATCCTTCAAAGAAGCCCTGAGCGGTGTCTCCTCAAGAGTAGGCTAGACTTCGAGGCTCTCGTTCAAATTCCCGGCCGCCGTCGGGGCGCCTTTTCTCCCGCCAATCCACTGCCATTCTGTGCGCCCGCCCTGATTTTGGTGTAACCTATCGCTCCGCTCGGACGGCTGTCGCGCGGCAGAACTGTCCCCGAGCCTTCGAGGAGAACTCCGCATGAAACGTACGCTCTCCGCGGCCCTGACCGCCTTAACACTTATGGCCCTGGCTTCGCTGCCCGGCTGGGCGCAGTCCAAACACCCCCTCACTTTTGACGATCTGATGAAGGTCCACCGCCTGGCCGATCCTCAGGCGTCGCCGGACGGACGCCAGATCGTGTTTGCCGTGGGCGACGCCGATCTGGAGACGAACAAGGTGATCAGCCATCTGTGGCTGGTGCCGCTCACGGGCGGCGAGCCGCGGCAGATCACCCGGGGCGCGGGCTCCGACAACCGCCCGCGCTGGTCGCCCGACGGCCGCGAGATCGCCTTCATCTCAACGCGAGGCGGAAGCCCGCAGGTGTGGTTGTTACCGCTCGATGGCGGCGAGGCGCACGCGCTCACGTCCATTTCCACGGGAGCGGATGGAGTCATATGGGCCGCGAAAGGCAATCGGCTGCTGTTCACTTCGGACGTCTACCCCGACTGCGCGGACGACGCCTGCAACAAGAAGCGGCTGGACGAGGCCGAGCGCAGCCCCGTCAAGGCTCGAATTATCGACGAGCTTCTGTTCCGCCACTGGAACGAGTGGCGCGACGGCAAATACACCCATCTATTCGCGGTATCGGCCGAAGGCGGCGCGGCCCGCGACCTGACTCCGGGCGCGTTCGATTCCCCGACATTCTTTCTCGGCGCTCCCGACGGTTACGCCATCTCGCCGGACGGCGCTGAGGTTTGTTATACCTCGAACCGCACCAAAGGGGATGCGGGACAGTCCGCCGCAGCCTGGACCACCAATAATCACCTTTACTTGGTGACCGCCCCGGGCGGCCCACAGGTTGAAGCCCGCGACATCACCCCGGGCGTCCACGGCTCCGACGCCTCACCACAGTATTCACCGAACGGCCGCTACATTGCTTACACCGCGCAGGACCGCAACGGATACGAGTCTGACCTCTTCCGGCTGCGCGTCTACGACCGCCAGGACGGCAGCGCGAAAGAGGTCACTCCTGATTTCGACCAATGGGTATCGAGTTTCACCTGGGCGCCCGACAGCGACACCCTCTACTTTGTGGCGCCGGAGAGCGCCCAGCAGCCGGTGTTCAGGACCTCCGTCAGCCACCCTCACGTGGAAAAGGTTCTGGACGGGTTTTTCGACGACCTGAGCGTAGCGCCCGACGGCAAGACGCTGGTCTTTACGCACACCACCCTGGCGCAACCCGTCGAGATCGACCGTGCGTCGGCCGACGGCTCTAGGCTAGCACCCGTCACCCGCTTGAATCAGGCGCTGCTGGCCACGCTGGAGATGAATCCGGCTGAGTTCGTTTATACCAAGGGAGCGCTCGGTGCCTCGATCGAGAACTTGGTCGTGAAGCCGCCTGACTTTGACCCCAAGAAAAAATATCCGGGCCTGATGCTGATCCATGGCGGCCCGCAGAGCGCCTGGGATGATGCTTGGGGCTACCGCTGGAACGCGGAAATGTTCGCCGGTCACGGTTACGTGGTGGTGATGACCAATTTCCACGGGTCGACCGGTTATGGACAGAAGTTCACGGAAGAGATCTCAGGTGACTGGGGCGGAGTGCCTTATGAGGAACTCATGAAAGCCACCGACGACCTCGCTTCTCTGCCCTACGTTGACCCTGAGCGCATCGGCGCTGCGGGCGCGAGCTTCGGCGGCTACATGATCAATTGGATCGCGGGGCATACGGGTCGTTTCAAAGCCCTGGTGTCGCACGATGGTGTTTATGACAATCGCAGCATGTATGGCGAAACGGAGGAGCTGTGGTTTCCGGAGTGGGAGTTGAAAGGCCTCCCCTGGAACCCTTCGGCGCTCTATGAGAAGTGGTCGGCTTCGAACTCCGTACAGAACATCAGGACACCGATGCTGATCGTCGAAGGCGGACAGGACTACCGGGTCCCCGAAGGTCAGGCCTTCCAGCTATTCACCGCCCTCCAGCGCCGCGCCGTACCCTCGCGGCTGCTCTATTTCCCCGATGAGGGTCACTGGGTGCTGAAGCCGCAAAACAGCCGGCTTTGGTACCAGACAGTGCTTGGCTGGCTCGATCACTATCTGCAGCCCTAGAGTTTAAGTGGGAACCGTGGCACAACCCGTTGTGGCGACCCTGGCCCAATCGGCGTCGTAACGAGCTACGGGGTTTTCGGCGGGGCAGCGGTTTCGCTGGCCTTTTTCACGTGGCTATGGGCTGATTTGCTTTTCGAGGACTCGCCCCGCACCAGGGTCTTGCCTCGGCCTTTGAACGCCGGGAGGATATTATTCATGGAAGCCGCAGCGGGCGTCGCGAGACCCATGGTGGAGCTCAATTCCTTCTCGCACGACACGAAGTCACGCTCCACAGTTCCCACCGAACGGTCGTGGTAACTCAAGAGGTAGTCGAGGTAGGGCTCAAGCTGGGTGCGGACGCCGGCCACCTGCTGTGCCCTCTCCAGGTATTCGGCGCCGGTCTTGGGGTCGTCGTACTGCGCCACCTGGTGGCCCACGGCATCTGCGGGCTCGACGACCTTGCCTAAGCTCGCATAGACCTCAAAGGCTGCTTCGAGGCTCTCCGGATGGTCGGCCAGTTGGTCGCGCCACTTCGCCAGGTCTGCCAGACTCCCGGTCAGCGCCTCGGAAGCATCGCGATAGGAGCTGCGCTCCGCATCCGAAGCCCTCCAGTTCTCCGGATGCTCCTGTTGAAGCAAATCCCGCATGCGAAATGACGGCGTGTAAGCCTTGTAGAGCAAGGCCTTGAGTTCCTCCTGACTCAGTGGTGGCTTTTCCGCGGCCTGGACCGTGATCGGCGCCGCGGCCGCGGGTTCCGTAACCTGTTCCGTCTGGAGTGCGGGACCGCCTCCGGCTGGCGGTTGAATCTTGGCTTCGAGATAGGCCACGTAGGCTTCGATCTGATGCCGCAAATCTGCCAGATCGCCGGCCGCCTGCTGGAAGTCCTTAGCCGCAGCAGCGCCCGGCGAATCCGCCAGTGTCTTGATGAAATCGTCCAGTGGCAACGAGAGCGCCTGCAGGGCCGAAAGGGTGGCGTGGCCGAGCTCCAAGTCAGCCGGGTGATTGTAGAACTCAGCCCGGGGCTTCTCCACCGCCGCCAGCGCGGCGCGCAGCGAGGCCAGCTTCTGGGCGAAGGCGGCCTGCTGCTGGTCATCGAGCTTCCACTGATCAGGCTGAAGGGTGCTGGCGAGGTCGCCCACACGAAACGTGGCTGTATAGACCTTGTAGATGAGAGCCTGCGCCTGAGCCGGCTCCATGGCGACCGCCGTCGGCGGCTGAGCGGCCGCTGGCGAGGCAGGCTCTGCAGCAGGTGCGGCCTGCTGAGCGCTTGGTGACGCTCCGGTTTGCGTCCCGCTGGACGGCGCACCTTGCAGCGTTGCCGGGGATTGCGCCGGCGCGGCAGCCGCCGAAGGTTGCTGGCTGGATTGGGCGAATGCCATCAGGCACATCGTGAGAAAAATCGTCCCGCCTGCCGCCACCAACCTCCCCAGGAGCCCCATTTTGAACGTCATCCTCAACTCTCCTCACCCTCGCCCGTGTCCCAAAAACCATCCACTAACGCAGCGCTCAGTTCGAGGTGTGTTCGCTTCTGCTCAGCGCCAACTCGACCTCGCCCGTGGTGTCGAGAAACTGAATGCCCATGCCGATCCCAGGTAAGGAGTAAACCACCCTTCCCGAGCACTCGATGGCTGGCTCTTCAGGGGAAACATTGAAGGTGAGCTCGACCTGAGACCCGGGAGCAAGGGGATTGGCCGTGTTCAGGAAAAGGCCGCCGGCGCTGACGTCGCGGCTTACAAAGATTTCGTCAAGGCCGAAACTCGCACAGCGGACATCGACGGCCGCATCGTCTCGCTTGTGTCTGCGTTTTTCGATCTCTACGTCCATCGCCGGATATCTCACAACTCAAGCGTCAAGCTTGGGAAGCATCAGCCTGCAGTCTAGTTTTCCATCCCTTTGCGTATGCTAGCACACAGCGAGCAGACTTGGAGGCTATAATCGAGCATTTGAGGCGGGGACAGATCCGCTCATCTCAACAAACCGGAGTGCTTCGGATGATTCTGTCTTGGGTTCGCAAGGGTTTGTCTGCTACAGCGCTGTTCGCCGTGGGCGCCGCCCTGGCCGCTTTCCCCTGCGCTCACGGCGCTTTCGCCCAGACAACCTCGCTGGACGGCATCTGGCAGTTTGCGACGGACCCCGGAGGCAAGATGGGCCCGACCGATCTCGTCACCGCGGGTGCCCGGCCGATTCAGGTGCCCAGCTCCTGGCAACTTCAGTTCGCCGACCTGCGCGACTACGCCGGCGTGGCTTGGTACTGGCGCACGTTTACCGTGCCGGCTCTCGCCGCCGGTCGCGTCGCGCTCATTCGCTTTGGCGCCGTGGATTACAAGGCCGACGTCTATGTCAACGGCCAGAAAGCGGGCGGGCACGAGGGTGGGTATCTCCCGTTCGAGATCGACGCCACGCCATGGCTGCACCCGGGCGAGAACCAACTGGCAGTCCGGGTGGCGGACCCGGGGGCCCGGCCCAACGAGGTGGACGGCATCCGCTACGCTGAAATCCCGCACGGCAAACAGAACTGGTATGTGCAAACCAGCGGCCTCTGGCAGAGCGTGGAGCTCGACGTTCGGGCGAGAACTCGCATCGGCTCCCTGCACATCAGCGCCGGCGCGGATGGCCATTTTGCGATTGACGTCGAAATCGTTGGTCAAGGCGGTGCACCTCAGGCACCGTCCTCTGGCGGGAAGCCGGCGTCCGGGCACAGCTACGCCGGCGCCCAGATTCGCGATGCAGCCGGCAAGGTGGTCTGGAAGCAGGCTCTAAGCCTGCAGCCGGGACAGCTACACGGCGCCTTTGCCGGGACACTCTCTGGCGCCCAACTCTGGAGCCCGGCCACACCCACCCTCTACACCCTTGAGGCATGGCTTTTCTCAGGCGACTCCCGGTCCACGCACTTCGGCTTTCGAACTTTCGAGGCGCGCGGGGGACGGTTCTACCTCAACGGGCAGCCCGTATACCTGCGGGGTGCGCTGGACCAGGACTTTTATCCCGATACGGGCTACACGCCGCCGTCACTCGACTTCGTGCGGCAGGAGATGGACGAGGCCAAGGCGCTCGGCCTGAATCTGCTGCGCTGCCACATTAAAGTTGCGGACCCACGCTACCTGGAAGCCGCCGATGCCGCCGGTGTGCTTATCTGGTATGAGATTCCAAACTGGGATAAGCTTACGCCTGACTCGGAGCGGCGAGGCCTCGAGACCCTGCAAGGCATGGTGGCGCGCGACTGGAACCATCCCTCGATTATCGCCGTCAGCCTCATCAACGAAAGCTGGGGCGCCGATCTGAAGCAGGCCGCCGACCGCGCCTGGCTGAAGCAGTTATATCTCCAGGCCCGCCAGTTTGTGCCCGGCTGGCTGGTGGATGACAACAGCGCCTGCTGCCAGAATTTTCATATGGCCAGTGACCTGGCGGACTTTCACACCTACGACTCCATCCCGGACGCGGCCGGCGACTTTGACCGCTTCGTCAAAGACCTCGCGACCCGCCCAAGCTGGCTGTGGAGTTCGTATGACGACGCCCAAGTGAATCCCGAGGCGCCCCTCATGCTTTCCGAGTTCGGTAACTGGGGACTGCCCCACCCGCCCGACCCACTGCCCTGGTGGTTTGACCGCGACTTCGAGGGTCGTGAAATCACCCGTCCCGCCGGCCTCGCTGATCGCTACGCGGAGTATAGCTACAATTCCGTCTTCCCAGGCCTCGATGCCCTCATCGATGCCACCCAGGACCACGAGTACCAGTCGCTGAAATACGAAATCGAGAGCCTGCGCTCGCACCCTGAGATTCAGGGCTACGTCGTCACCGAATTCACCGACATCAACTGGGAGTCGAACGGACTGCTTGACTTGTGGCGGCGCCCGAAGTTATTTGGTTCCAAACTGCCCATGCTTCAGTCGGATGATCTGCTTGTGGCGCGTATTTCAAAGCGCAATTTCACCGCCGGCGAACGCGTCCATGCCAGTTTGTTCTTCTCTCATTACGGTACCGACTCTCCGGCTGGCTTTACGCTGCACTGGTCGCTGGAAGGATTCGACCAAAGCTATATTGTTCCCATGCCTCCAGCTAGGCCCGGCTCCGTGACGCCGGCCGGCGCGATCGAGTTCACCGTACCGCCGGTAACAGAGCCGACGCGGAGCACGCTGAGTTTTTATGTCGAGACCGTCGGCCAGGTGATCAGTAAGAATTCGCTGGATCTGTTTTTCTTCCCGACCCGCAGCGACGACCTAAGGCCCGCGGTCGTCTTTGAAGACCCGGCCGGCCGCTTGCGGCGCCTGGCCGAAGCCATGCGCTCTCATGGCTACCTCGAGCCCTCCGGACAAGAGGCTCTGCCCGTGATGATCACCTCGACGCTGAACAACCGTGCGCAGGCCACACTCAAGAGCGGCGGGCGCGTGATTCTGATCGCCTCCGAGAAGCAATCGGTAGCGCCGGGAATCGACATCGTGCCGCGGGCGGACTCCGATCTGGACGGCAACTGGATCTCGAACTTCTTCTGGGTGCGCAAAGACCACCCTGCCTTCCGCGGCATTGGCTTCAGTACCCTGTGCGGCTTCGAGACCCAGGCCGCCACGCCGCCGGCTGTGATCCAAGGCCTGCCGGAATCCGCCTTCCCCGATGTTCTGGCTGGGATGTTCTATGGCTGGCTTCACTCGAATGTCGGTGTGCTGCTTGAGGCCCGCGCCGGCCGGGGCAAGCTTCTGGTGGCAACTTTTGCACTGGGCCGGGCTTACGGCAGCGATCCGTACGCTACCATCCTGCTCGACAATTTGGTCCGGTACGCAGTGTCCGGTTTCGAGCCGAAGTTTGAGATTCCGCTCGTGCCATAAAATGCAGAAGCCCAAGCTCTGGGACTCTGCCGGAGCCTCTCCGGGAAATTATGCGAGATTCTTCACAGCGGATTTTACGCCACAGGCCGGGAGAACCCGACGAAGCCACGTGACGAGACTCTGCTAAGCCAAGAACTCCTGGAATACCTCGTTTGAAACCAAGTAAGCCCGGGAAGCAAGGCGGAGCAGCTCACCGTGCTTTTCCAGCAGCCCTGTGGCGACGAGCGAGCCGATCCGTGGGCTCCACGCGTCAATCGCCGAGTGTCCCCAGAGCGAAAATGCGTGTTCGAGATCGATTCCCTCCTGCTGGCGCAAACCCAGGAAGAAGAACTCCTCGATCTGTTCGGCCTCGGGCAGCAAGTGCCACTCCCCGATGGGCAGGTCGCCTCGGGCAAGCTTGGCGGCGTAGTCGTCAGTTGAAATCTCGTTTGACCAGCGGCACTGTCCGTCGAAGGAGTGTGCGCCTGCTCCCAATCCTAGGTAGGGCTCAAGCCTCCAGTATTTGCGGTTATGCTCGGACTCAAAACCCGGCCGCGCGAAATTCGAGATCTCATATTGGACGTATCCGGCCCTCAGGAAGAGCTCACGCGCTTGCTCATAGGCTTCGGCCATGAAATCTTCGTCCGGGACGGCAGCGGCGTGATAGCGATCACCGTGACGGAGCAGTTCGTCACCGATGCGGCTCTTTTCGTCGATCTCGAACAAGTAGACAGAGACGTGCTCAGGACCAAGGTCGAGAGTCTGGCGCAGACTGTGAAACCACGAAGTCTTGGTCTGGTAAGGAAGGCCCGCAATCAGGTCGAGACTGATGTTTCGGAAGCCTGTCTCACGGGCCTGTCGGATTTGTTCGATAGTTTCGGCGCTGGAATGCAGGCGGCCCACACAGCGCAACTCCCGATCGTCAAACGACTGGGCGCCGATGCTCAGCCGACTGATCCCCATCTCCCGGCCCGCCGTTAGCAGGTCACGGTCTGCCGAACCGGGCGTCATCTCCAGTGTAATTTCAGGCGCAGCGGCGAAGTGGAACCGCCTCCTAAGAGAGCCGAAGATGCGCTCCAGCCCCTCCCTCCCCGCCAGCGTCGGCGTCCCTCCGCCCACGTACACCGAATCGACCGGCAGCGCCAGGACGGGATGCGAGACCCGCCGGTCCTGCCTCTGGTCTGCTTGAGTGAGGCGCGGCAGAAGGCTAATTTCACGCTCGAGGCTCGCAAGGTAGGCCTGAAGAGCCCTCGAGGGCGCCACTTTCGAGCTGAAGTTACAGAAAGCGCACTTCGAAGAACAGAAGGGAACCTGAACGTAAATGCCAAGGGTCTTCATTGCATCAAGCGGGGACGGCGCAACAAGGATAGGGCGGACGAAAGCGGCGGCGCCACGGCTCAATCAGCCACAATCTTGACGTGCAGTTCGCGCTGCCGGGGACCATCGAATTCGCAGAAAAACACGCCCTGCCAGCGGCCGAGCACAAGGCCGCCATTCTCAATCAGCAGCGTTTTGGAGCATCCAATCACGGACGCTTTAAGATGGGCGTCGCAGTTGCCATCATCGTGGTGGTAGTTCTTGTCCCGCGGCGCCAACCCACTCAGAAAATTGTCGAGGTCCTTCTGCAAGGCGGGGTCGTCGTTCTCCTGCACCAACACTGCCGCTGACGTGTGGGGCGTAAACACGTAACAAACCCCGTTCATCACACCGGACTCTGCAATAAGCTTCCGGACGGCCGCCGTGACGTCCCTGAACTCGACCCGCGATCCCGATTGCACCCCAATGGCGCGCAGACGGCTCCGCGCAGTTTCCAGCGCAACGGCCTTACCCACTTCAAGTGCCATGCGATCCTCCGGTTTATTGAGGTTACCCTAGAAGAAGCGTATGTTACAACCCAATGACGCCTCATCCCCGAACGACCGGCGCGTGGCCGATGAGCCGCGGCCGGCGAGAAGGCTCATGGGGTCTCGCTCCAGGGGGCGTGGTATAATCTCCACCAGCGTGGCCCGCAAGGCAGGTGGCGAGTTGGGCCGCTATTTCGAGCGGCTGCTCCGGAACTCGGACCGCAAGGGTGGTGGCCCGCAACAACGCGTCCGGAGGTTATTCTTGGAGCAATCCTCACGCAGAACACGACTTGGCGCAACGCAGCCCTGGCGATCGCCCAACTTCGCGAGGCGCAGAAGCTCAGCCTGCGGGGTCTCGGCGAGCTTAAGGAGACCCGGGTTCAGTCTCTCATCCGTCCAGCAGGCCTCTTCAGCCAGAAGGCTCGAGCCATCCGAAGATTTCTTCGCTGGCTCGATGAGGCCCATAGCGGCTCGCTCGAGCGGATGTTCGCAACGCCCGCCGAGGAGTTGCGCGCACAATTGCTCGACCTAAAGGGCCTGGGCCCGGAAACCGTCGATGCGATCCTCCTGTATGCTGGACGTCAGGCATTCTTCGTCGCCGACGCCTACACGCTGCGCATTCTGGAGCGCCACGGGATGCTGGCCGAAGACGCCACCTATGTGGAGGCGCAGAATTACATCCATCGGCACCTTAAGCGTGATTCCGAGCTGTACAACGAGTTTCATGCGCTTCTGGCGGAGGTGGGCAAAGTCTACGGTCGGCGCAGCCAGCCGGATTGCGAAAGGTGTCCTCTCAAGGTGTTCCTGCCCGCAGCGGGGCCGACTGGGACCAAGCCAGCCGGGTCCTGTCGGCATCGGCCTGCTTGAGTGCTGAGAATGGATCCGAGGTCCGAACGCCGCCGCAAGATCGCTCTGATTCTGCTCCTCATCGTCGTGCCCATCCTTTTTTTCCTGGGTTGGAGTCTGGCGTCTTTCAACTTGTCTTTCATCCACCCGGCCGACGCCCAGGAAACGATTTTCTTACTCGCGCTTTCCACGTTCATCGTGGTGGCGTTCGTCATTTTCGGGCTGATCCTGTTGCGGATTTTGCTGAAGCTCCACGCCGAGCGAAAGCGCCAGCAGCTCGGCTCGCAGTTCAAGACCAGGCTGGTGGTTGCCTTTCTCAGCCTGTCGCTTGTGCCGGTCTCCGTGCTGTTTGTCTTTGCCTATGGCCTCCTCAACCGGAGCCTCGACAAGTGGTTTGGCATCCCTCTTGACGCCTTGCGCCGCGATACGGAGGCCATCTCTCAGCAACTCGCTGTGGAGGCCGAACAGCGTTCCCTCGACGACGCCGCCCACCTCGCTTCCGATCCCCTGATCGTTGAGGAGATCGAGCGCGGGCATGCCGCCGCGCTGGAGCTCAGGCTGGCACGGCGCGCGGAGTATCTCGGCTTGACCTCGGTGATGATCTGCTCCCCGGATGGGCGAATCATTGCCCGGACCGGCGGTCCGGGACCCGCGCCGGCCGACGTGAATCGCTTGTTTCCGCGGCTCAATTCGGCGGGCGCCGAGGTCGAAGGCGAAGCCACGCGCTGGCGTTTCCAGGCAGCCGACTACTTCCTGGGCGCTCAGGCAGTGCAGAACGATTCCGGCAAGACCTTAGGCGTGATCGTGAGCGCCAGGCGTCTCCCGCTCGACCTCGAGCAGAAAGCGGGCCAGATCGAATCGGAAGCGCGGCGCTATGACGCCCTAAGTCACGCCCTGAAATCGGTAAAGCGGTTCGAACTCTCTGTGCTCGGCCTCTTGACCCTCCTGGTGCTCTTTTCAGGCACTTGGTTCGCCATGTTCTTTTCAAAACAGGTCACCGTGCCTATTCAGGCGCTGGCCGAGGCCACCGGCCAGGTTTCGCAGGGTAACCTCGGCTATCAGGTGACGGTCCGGGCCGACGGTGAGCTCGGCCGGCTGATCCAATCCTTCAACGAAATGACCACGCAGATCGAAGAGAGCCGCCGCACCATCGACCGAGCCGCCGGAGCGCTGCAGCGCGCGAACCGCGAACTCGAAGAGCGCTCGAACGTGATGAGGGCGATCCTCGAAAACATCCCCACGGGTGTGATTTCGGTCGACTCTCGAGGCGAGATCAATGAGGTCAACTCCACCGCCGAGAGCCTGCTCGGCGCAGCTCGAGTGCGATCTGCTGGCAGGATATCGGAGCTCTTCACACCGGAGGACGCGCGCGACGTGTCGCGCCTGTTTCGCCGCGCCGTGCGGCAACGCGTGGTGAGCCGCCAGATGGAGCTCGACCTCGGCGGCCGCCGCGCCATTGTAGCCCTAACGGCTTCCTCCATCCGCATGCGTCAGGAGGTGGCTGGTTTCGTGTTGGTGATCGAGGATCTCACTGAGCTACTCCGCGCGCAGAAGGCGGCCGCTTGGCGGGAAGTAGCGCAGCGCCTGGCTCATGAGATCAAGAATCCGCTCACCCCGATTCAGCTCTCCACCGAGCGAATCTGCAGGCTAGTGGAACGTGCGGGCCAGGGCTCCCCCTCGCCGGACTTGGTCTCTGCGGTGGCCGAGAGCGCCTCCTTGATCGGGCGCGAAGTCAGCGCGCTGAAGTCGCTGGTGGACGAGTTCTCCGCCTTTGCCCGCTTCCCGTCTTCGCTGCCGGTGCCGTCCAGTCTGAACGGCATCATCGAGGATGCCCTCAACGTTTTTGACGGACGTCTCGACGGCATCTCGATTCACCGCGATATGGGGGCCGACCTCCCGCGCGTGCAGGCCGACCCGGAGCAGATGAAGCGCGTGGTAGTAAACCTGATCGACAACGCCGCCGAGGCCCTTGGGCATTCGCCGCTGAGAGAGATCTGGATCACAACGTCGCTTGATCCCGATCGCGAAATGGTGGAGCTCACCGTGGCGGATAGCGGCCCTGGAATCTCGCCCGAGGTCAAGGAGAAGCTATTCGTGCCCTATTTCTCCACGAAGGGACGCGGCACCGGCTTAGGATTAGCCATCGTGAGCCGCATCGTCAGCGAGCATCACGGGTTTATCCGCGTAGAGGAAAACCGGCCCTTCGGTGCCAAGTTCATCATCGAGCTGCCTGTCGAGCGGGCGGTGGGAACCGAACTTTCGAGCGCCTAAGGCCGCCCGCTCGCACTTAGTAGAATGCCCCGGATTTCGTGCGCCTCCGAATTTCCATGACAAGGAAACACAGCATTCTGATTGTCGACGATGAGGAAGGCATCCGCGAGTCCCTCGGTGCCGTTCTGCAAGACGAGGGCTATCAGGTGGACTCGGTGGAAGCCGCCGAGGCCGGTCTCGAGTGGCTGGCGCGGAAACGATGCGACGTCGTCATGCTGGACATCTGGCTTCCGGGCATGGATGGCCTCGAAGCGCTGGAGAAGGTCCAGAAGATCGAGAACCCGCCCCTCGTGATCATGATTTCCGGCCACGGCACCATCGAGACAGCCGTCCGCGCCACCAAACTCGGTGCCTTCGATTTCATCGAGAAGCCTCTTTCCATCGACAAGACGCTCCTCATTCTGCGCCACGCCCTGGAGCAGCGGGCGCTGGCCGCCGAGAACCGCAAACTGCGCCAGCAGATCCACGGCGGTTACCAGATCATCGGGAACAGCGTACCCATGAAAGCGCTGCGCCAGCAATTGACCCTGGCCGCGCCCACCAACGGCCGCGTGCTAGTGTACGGCGAAAGCGGTGTGGGCAAAGAACTAGTGGTTCACGCTCTCCACCGGCAGAGTCTGCGCAGCGAGAAGCCCTTTGTGGAGGTCAACTGCGCCGCCATCCCCGAGGAGCTTATTGAGAGCGAGCTCTTCGGGCATCTTAAAGGATCGTTCACAGGAGCCGTCGACGACAAGACAGGCAAGTTTGAGGAAGCGAACGGAGGCACACTCTTTCTCGACGAGGTCGGTGACATGAGCCTGCGCACTCAGGCGAAGGTGCTCCGAGTGGTCGAGGAGCAACGCTTCACGCCGCTCGGTTCCGCAGGCAGCCTCACCGTGGACGTGCGCGTGGTGGTGGCCACCAATAAGAACCTCAGCGAAGAGATCCAAAAAGGAAACTTCCGGGAAGATCTCTTCTACCGCCTCAACGTGATCCCCTTTTTTGTGCCGCCCCTGCGCGAGCATGCTGAGGACATCCCGCCTCTCGCTGAGCATTTCCTGGCAGAGTTCGCGCGCTCTTACGGGCGTCACCCCAAACGCCTCGCGGAATCGGCTCTGGAGGCCTTACGGGAATGCCGCTGGCCGGGAAACGTCCGCGAACTCAGGAATCTAATTGAACGGCTGGTGATCATGGTTCCCGGCGAGCGCATCGAGCGGCGCCACCTTCCTCCTGGTCTTGTACGAGACCCAGGGCGCTCCAGCAGTGCTCTGGGGCCTAGCGGTTTCTTCAGCCTTCAAGAGGCGCGAGCCGCTTACGAGCGCGACTACATCCTGCGCAAGCTCGAGGAGAGCAGCGGTAATGTCAGCCGAACCGCCGAGGTGCTTGGCCTCGAGCGCAGCCATCTCTATCGCAAGATGAAGTCTCTGGGGATCGCCGCCGGAGAGGTTAAGAACTCGTGAGCGCGTGGCGCAGGCGGATCCCAATAATGCAGAGGGCCGTCTGGTTCGGATTCACGGTGCCCGCTCGCTGCGATAGTCGAGAGCTGCCACCACGGCGGAGTTGTCCCGCCAGTGCGGTTCCACCTTCACATAGAGCTCCAAAAAGACCTTAGGAGGGAAGAGCCGCTCCAGATCCTGCCGCGCCTCGGTTCCAATCTGCTTGACGCGTTCCCCGCCCGAGCCTAGAACGATAGGCCGCTGGGAATCTTTCTCGACGACAATGGTCGCATGGATCCGAGTCAGCGTCTCGCCTTCTTCAAACTTGTCCACCAGCACGGCCGTGACATAAGGTAGCTCCTGCCGGGTATGGCGGATGACTTTCTCCCGCACCATCTCACCGGCGAGGAAGCGTTCCGGCTGGTCCGTATAGATGTCGGGCGGGAAATACCGAGGACCTTCGGGCAGCAGGTGCACCACGGCGTCCACGAGCCCGGCGAGGCCATCTTCTCGCAGGGCCGAAATCGGGAACACCTCTTCAAACTTGTGCAGCTTCGCGTAACGCTCGATCAGCGGCAACAACCGCGGCTTGGCGATGCGGTCAATCTTGTTGAGAGCCAGGATGGTGCGAGGCGCGTATTCCTTGAGCATCTCAAGAGCGTACTCGTCGCCCTTACCGAAAGGCTCCGAGGCATCCACGATCAAAATTGCCAAGTCGCGATCCGCCAGAGCCTGGCGCACGAAAGTCATCATCTGTTCGTTGAGCCGGGAGAGCGGCTTGTGAATGCCCGGCGTGTCCATGAACACCGCTTGGGCTCCGGGCCGGTTCACGATACCGAGAATACGGTTGCGCGTGGTCTGAGCGATCGGGGTGACGATGGAAACCTTGGCCCCGACCAACGCGTTCAGCAACGTGCTTTTGCCGGCGTTGGGCCGGCCGACGATGGCGACAAATCCCGACTTGAAAGCCTGGTCATTCACGTCAATAGCCTCGTCGACCTAGCCTGCTCTGTCCGTCGCACGGCGAGAGTGACTCGACTCCGGCGGAGCCGGGATCCCGGGTATTGTCGGCTCGGAGTCGGATGGAGGCGCCGCGACCCGCACCCTCACCTTTAGCACCGTGCGGGGGTTCGCTTCCAGAACCTCCAGCTTCAGGCCTTGGGTCTCGACCGTTTCGCCGGGCCGCGGGACGTGCCCGAGCTGGGCCAGCACCAAGCCGGCCACGGTGGAATAATCACCGCCTTCAACCGGCTGGCCTACGGCTTCTGCCATCTTGTCCAGCTCGGTATGGCCGGCCACGACGAAGGTATGAGACCCTTCCGGCATGATATCGTCGTCGTGCGGTTCCACCTCGTCGCGGATCTCGCCCACAATCTCCTCGAGCAGGTCCTCCAGCGTCACGAGCCCGGCCACGCTGCCGTATTCATCGATCACGATTGCGAGTTGCGTGGTGGAGCGTTGCATCTCCCTTAGCAGATCGGCGCTCCGCTTGGTTTCGGGCACGAAGGGCACCGGTCTCAACAGCGATTTCAGCTTGGTCCCCGCCTGGGCTTCAGGAGGAAGCTCCATGAGGTCCCCCACCGTGACATAGCCTTCAATCTGGTCGAGGGTGCCCCGGTAAACCGGAAACCGCGAGTGGCGCTTCTCACGGAAGAGGTCACGCAGGTCCTCGATTGAAGCGTCCAGGTCGAGTGCGGCAATCTCCGGCCGCGGCGTCATGATCTCCCGGACCAGCTTGTCGCTGAACTCCACCACCGACTGCACCATCTCGCCTTCTTCCTTCTCGATCAGACCCTCCTGCTCGCCCACTTCCAGCAGGTCCTGCAGGTCCTCGCGGGGGGTTGTCGGCTCGGGCTCCGGCTCGTCCGGCTCTAGTAACCGGTTGATGGTGGCGGAAATCAGAATCGGGAAGGTGAGAGGCAGGGCCAGGAACATCGTCAGCCGCAACAAAGGACGCCATTGCAGCAGGATGGTCTCAGGCTCATCGTGGCGCGCCACCAAGACGAAGGGGATGAGCTGGTCCAGCACGGCGATCACCCCGAGAATGATCAATAGCGCGGTGCCTAGGCTGGCCCACGGATGATCGGGGCGCGCGTTCAAGATCAGCGCCGCCGAGCCGGCGGCGAAGCAGGCCATGAGCGCCCCGTGAAGCGCCGAAATCGAGATCCCGATCCGCTCGCGGTCAGTCCCCACGTGCCCTTCCTCGCGTCCCGGAAAGACTTTGCGGGATGCCACAGGCGTAAGCCGGCGCATCAGGAGCCGGAGGTACGAAGCGAACGAGCCCAGACCGGCCAGAACCGCGAGCCCGATGACGGCGAGTATCTGTATGAACATGGTCTCAGTGCCTGCCAGCCGTCGAACCGGATGTCGGCTTAGGCGCCGGCCGACGCCGGTTTCCGCGCTTCAAGCCGCGTTTCGAACGTGCGAAGCCAGCAACCCGGCTTTTCCGTCCTGCCGCACGCGGCGGGTTGGACGGCTGCGTTTGTCCCTCCATGCCAAGGCGCGCGCGCAGGCCGAGCTCAAGGGCGGCCATTTCCCCGTGATCGGTTTCGTGGTCCATACCAAGCAGGTGCAATAGCCCGTGCAGGATCAGCCAGCTTATCTCGGTGCTTGCCGTGTGACCTTCAGCCTCGGCGTTGCGGCGCGCCGTCTCGACGGAAATCACCACATCGCCCAAGAAGCCCGCGAACTCCCGGTTCGGCCCGCGCTCGTCCGGCGCCTCACTCGTACTCCAACGAAATGAGAGCACGTCCGTGGGACACGCCTGGCCGCGATAGGTGGTGTTCAGCTTGCGGATCTGTAGGTCGTCCACAAAGCAAATATTGAAATCCCGGTCACCGAGCGCGAGGACCTGCCGCAATCTGGCCGCGAAGTCCTCGGCCCCGGTGAGATCGACGTTCGCCGTGTTCTGCTGGTTGAGAATCATCAAGAATGAACCGTAACAGAAAAGCGGATAAGGCTCCGGGACCTAACCGCCGTTCGCACCGCCGTCGGCAGTCCCCGCCTTCAACTTCATTTGCTTTGAAGTCTCGAACTCTTCGTATGCCCGGATGATGCGCTGCACCAGGCTGTGCCGCACCACGTCGCGCTCGGTGAAGTAGACGAAGCAGATGCCCTCCACGCGTGACACCACTTCCACCGCCTCCATGAGGCCGGAACGCCGGCCGGTGGGCAGGTCCACCTGGGTGACGTCACCCGTGATCACCGCCTTGGAGTTGAATCCCAGGCGGGTGAGGAACATCTTCATCTGCTCACTGGTGGTGTTCTGGGCTTCGTCGAGAATCACGAAAGCGTCATTCAGCGTGCGGCCGCGCATGAAGGCGATGGGGGCAATCTCAATCACGCTCTTCTCCAGATAGCGCTCCACGCGGTCCGGATCGAGCACGTCGTAGAGGGCGTCGTAGAGCGGACGCAGATAGGGGTTCACCTTTTCCTCGAGGGTGCCCGGCAGAAATCCCAGCCGCTCGCCGGCCTCGACGGCCGGGCGCGCCAGAATGATCCGGCTCACTTCCCGGCTCAGAAGCGCGTCGACCGCCATGGCGATGGCCAAGTAGGTTTTTCCGGTGCCCGAGGGGCCGATGCCGAACACCATATCGTGTCGCTCGATGGCATCGACATATCGCTGCTGGTTAAGGCTCTTGGGGCTGATGCTCTTCTTGCCGAGCGTCCTCGGCCGACCCGCTTCGCTCAGGCCCCTGAGGGTAGCCTGCGGATCCTCGGAAACGATGCGCAGGAGCGATTGCACCTCCGCGGGCTCGAATCGCGTCCCGCTCTCGACCAGATCGCTGTACTCCTGCACCAACCGCTCCACGCGCTGGACGTTCTCCGTAGGGCCTTCGATCTCGAGGGTGTCGTCCTCCAGATGCGCCGAGACCTTGAAGCACCGCTCCAGCAGCTTCAGGTTCCCGTCGAGAACGCCGAACAGGTCCTCAACCCCTTGGTGTATTTGGACGTTGGCCTTCATACCCCGGGAACAGACTCCTTTACCTGCAGAAGGCATCGCGCGCCTGACGGCGTCTTGATGTTAGGGGGTTCGTGAGCGGCTGACGGTTCTCTAATCAACCTAATTATATACTAAACTGCTGTCAGGGCCGCGGTCAAGGTTCCTTCAACCCATTGATAGGAGGGCTTTTCAGGACGATCAAGTCACATTCACGAACCTCTGGAATACCGCGCCACCGGCAGATTCAATAAGCAGGAACCTTGTCCTGAGCCGCCACCTCCGGCCCACCGCGATAGTACTCCAGGCCCGGAAACTCCAGGCCGGGAGTCTTAGCTTCGTCATCCCAGCGCCCTCGGGAAGCGGACTCGCCTCGGTGGCCGGGTAGCCCTGGGTTCTGGCAGTTTTTGGCCTCAGAACCGCGAGTCTCAGAACCGCGGGCCTCGGAACCGAGGGCATAGCCGGAAGCCTGGATCCGCGTAGCCCGGCACCAGACCACGTTGACCAGCCGGTCAGCGTGCTGCCGGGCGTTGCGATCGGGAGTCCCGAGGCTGGGCGATCTTGGACCGGATGCGTCCGTAAAGCTCCTCCTGGCGTTCGTAGCCGGCCTGGATCAGCCTCTCGCGCAAGCGGGCGGAGCGGGCGGCGTAGTTTCCGTTCTTGAGGGCACTGAAAGAGACGCGAGCCTTGCCGCGGGGAGTGCGCGGTCCGGTGGAGCGGAGGGCGTTGGCGCCACGGGCGGCGAGAGATTCCGGGGTGAGACAGGGGGATCGGCGCAACGGCATAGCGAGGACTTTGCCAAACAGCGAGTATCTCAAGATTAGTAACTGATACGTATACCACGACGGATGGGTAAGTGTCAAGGGAAATTGAAAATCGGCTGCGCCCGCCAAACCTGCGAAAGCATCCCCCCCGCAGTTCGGAAGATTCTGAGCTCGAAAGGGGTGCTCTACCTCAGCTCAGGCCAACGGCCTGAGGCAAGTCGCATCTTCCGGCCGCAGCGGGATTGGAGGGTTACACGGGACCTTCGGGGCCTAACAGGGTGGAGAGGCCAGGGTGGTGACCGTGGCCCCCTCATTCGACACCACCCCTCGTCCCTCCCCGGTGAAAGAAGGGATTAGTTCGCCTTGGGGCCCAAACGTTGCGGCTCAAGTCTGCGCGACCACACTACCCCAACCGTTCCATTAACTTATACACGATCTGAGAGATAACGCTTTCCTTCCATCCCTCCGCCGCTGCATCCCAGCTGAATTTGATCCCGACGAGATCCGCAGGGATACCCACGAAAATGGTGTCGTCAAGAAAAATAGGTATGACATCTCCTTCGGCCACACGGGGTTGAAAGCACTCCCGTTCGAAAGTCGGCCATATCCTCTCCTTGTGATGCACATCAAGCAAGCAGACCACAAGACGGCTCGTATCCGAAAATATCCTCTTGAACTCGCTCGACCAGACTCTGCCCAAGAAGTTCGCCTCAAAGTATTCATCGAAGAAGACTTGTGCATCCAGGATCTCAAGATTGTGGGCGATGCATCGGAGCTAGTATATCGTTTCAGTGAAAGCTATCTATAAGGACTAGAAGCATGCTATGCTCGACCTATGCCGAGACGATCGACTCGCTCTCCCTTGTTCTTGCTGCCCCAGGAAGTGAACCTGCTGGAGCGGTTGCGCAAGTCCCA